>JBJMGJ010000239.1:0-7842 GCA_045807965.1 Bryobacteraceae bacterium
CAGACATATGGCATGGCTCCACTGCGCAACCCTTTCAAAGTCGTAGATCTCGAGAAGACGCCTTTGATCTTGGTGGGAGAGGATCTCGAAGATAGTCAGCCGGTAGCAGAACCCGAGTACACGAAGGAAGGACATCGCCCGATGCAGCTATGGAAAGTTCAGGTGCAGGTTGAGCACGTGCTGCAAGGCGCCTTACCATCGAGACGCATAGACATTTTCTATTTTGTAGACCTAGGTTTCGTTGGCGGTTCCGTTTCCCGTTTAATGCACATGCCCAAAGGTCATTCATATATCTTTCTCTTGCAACCGGATGGCAACCACTGGCGAACGATCTACGACGGGTGGGCAAATTGCGTATTCTGGGTCCGAACCGGAACGCACTACGAATACAACATCGATCGAACACGGCCCATTGCGAATATCATGGTCGATCTTCTTCTCAGTAGAGGAGACAGAACCAGCGACGCGCAAATGCTCGATGCGATTTACCATCCGCAGACTCGTTTGGGCGATTTGCCGATTATGGATAGTCTCGAGCGGCTCAGCAGAGAAGATACTTCTCCTGCCGTGCGCGAGCTAGCGTCGTCGGAGCTTGCAAAGATGAGCTATAAACGCAACTGGGCAAGCAAAGGTCAAAAGCAAGTAAACAATGTCGTGCACTGATGAAGTGTTCACCGCACGGTAACCGGTGAAAGGCGCAGCCTGCCCTCGCTCTCGTAAGGCTCGTATCCACCACCTCCGGCGCTGCACCGGCCGCCACCACGCGACGGGTGAGCCTTTCCCCTATCGCCTAGCGCCCCACATTTCGTTCGTCTTCGGGATTTAACAGATGAAGGATCAGCCGGAACGGCATTCCCGAGAAATCGGGCTTGTTCTGGATATCTTCGCGGATGTCCAGCATAGCCCGTTCCAACAGGTAAGTCGTCAGCAAAATCTCTTGGCGTGCCGTAGAGTTGGGCATGTAGGGTGCCCGACCGGCAACCCTCCAGTATTCCCGCACAAAAGCGCCCGTGACGAGTGAGAACCAGGCCCTCGCGGCGTTCCTGAGCCTTCCCGCATCCTCCGGCCTTTCACGTGCCAGCGGTCGGAGCGCAGCCTGAGTCACATATCCGAACGAGGCGAGCATGCTCGAAACGTCACGCAGCGGATTGCGTTTGATTCTACGCTCGCTCAGGTGCTGGGTCGGGTCTCCTTCGAAGTCAAAAATCGTGATGTCACCATCGGTGACCAGGATGTGCCCGAGATGAAGCCGTCCGTGGAAGCGGGTGCGCATCGAATCGATCCGCTGCTCAAAGATCGCCTTAAACTTAGCCAGGATGGCGGGCTCTTGATCAAGCACTTTCGAGGCGAGCGGGCGAACATCAGGGGCCATTTCCGACAGGTGCTGACGGATGAATTCGAGCCTGCGAGTCGTCAGCCCGATGTAGCCATGGTACAAACTTTGGCGATAGAAATCGTTGAACGGCTCCGGCGAAAAAGCTGGATCTGCCGTTGGACGCGCAAGAACCAGATGCATCTCAGCAATGCGGCGCGCCATGGTCCGGACCAGCGAGAGATACTCTGTCACCGCCGTGGGAGCATCCTCGTTTTTTGTGGAAAGAATGTCGGAGAGGGAGAAAATTTGTTTGGCCGAAGTATCTTCAAAGCCGAGATTCTCGGGATCTCGAAGGAACTCTCGCACATGCGCTTCCGTCACCTTCCAGGCATCACCATCATTTGGCACAAACCCGTGAAGGACGCCTAATGTGATCGGCTCTGCGCCTTCCATCTGATAGACCAGGTCGCCCGCGAACGGAACCACAAACGGAAGCGACTCTTCCTGCCGCCCGTTCAGCAGCAGTCCCATTTCGGCGCCCGAATGAGGACCCGGCTCGACATGGCGCAATAACTTGTAAACGAAGCGCTCCCCGAATCTGATCGAAGTATTGAATTGGGAGCTCATGACCGCAGGCTCTAACGTCGGGTGGGTGCCGGCCCAAAGTTTTCGGAAGAGTTGATACCGCTGCGCTGTCGCCGCGCCGGAAGCTCCTCGCAAGCGTTTGCGTTTCGCGAAGGACTCCAGTAGTGATGAACAAAACACCGGATCGGCGCTTCCGTCGTAGAGAAACCCTGACGAATTGCTCCCGGCCTGAACCTGTGCAACGGAAAATTCCGGGCATCTTTGCGCCGCCTGCTTGCCGGCGTCCCCTGTATCGAGAACGAGAGGCAATTGATAGGTCTCAGGGTCTCCGGTCGTGTACTCAGCGTGCAGAAGGAAGATCGCCGCACGACCGGCAACCACAGGCATCACGTCCAGGATGCGAAGCGAGCGGAAACGGCGATTTCTGCTTCGGAACCAGAATGCTTTCGGAAGAAACGAGGTTAAGGCCTTCAGAAGCGTGCCGTTGATGATATCGGTGCGCCAAAGATCGGAGAACGTCGCGAGGGTCACCAACGGCAAGCTCTCTTCTAGCGACTCAAATTCGGGAGTGATCGCCGGAACCGGCGCGGAACGCTGCTCAAGGGCAAACCAGAAGAAAGAGTTCGGCCCGAGGGTCAAGGGATAGTAGCTGTCGCCGATCACGGGGAAGTCGGTTCTGCCGAACATCTCCACGGGAGTACTGCCGTTGAACTTGGTGAGATCCAGTTCCACAGCTTGTGCAAAACGCGACAGGTTCGCAACCACGAGGATGATTTCTTCTTCGTAGCGTCTGATGAACGTGAGTACCCGCTTGTTTGAAGGCAGGAGAAACTCTAGCGTTCCGCGTCCAAATGCCTTGTACTGCTTGCGCAGTGCGATGATTCGTTTCGTCCAGTTCAGAGGCGAATTCGCATTATCCTGCTGCGCTTCTACATTGATGGCTTCGTAGTGATACGCCGGATCGATATTGACGGGCAGATATAAACGCTGCGGGTTCGCGGCGGAGAAGCCAGCATTCCGGTCGGGGCTCCATTGCATGGGGGTCCGGACGCCGTTGCGGTCTCCGAGATAAACGTTATCTCCCATGCCGATCTCGTCGCCGTAGTAAAGCACCGGGGTGCCTGGCATGGAGAAGAGAAGTGCGTTCATCACCTCAATCCGCGCTCGGTCATTTCCAAGCAGAGGAGCGAGGCGACGCCGGATGCCCAGATTGATGCGTGCGCGATGATCCGCGGCGTACGTCCGGTACATGTAGTCACGCTCTTCGTCCGTGACCATCTCGAGCGTCAACTCGTCGTGGTTGTGCAGGAACATCGCCCATTGGCAAGTCTCGGGAATGGGCGGCGTACGGGCCAGGATCTCGACAATGGGCAACCGGTCTTCGAGCCGCAGAGCCATAAACAAACGCGGCATCAACGGAAAATGGAACGACATGTGGCACTCATCGCCTTTGCCGAAGTAGGCAACTGCATCTTCGGGCCACATGTTCGCTTCCGAAAGCAGCATCAGGTTGGGGTATCGCTCGTCAAGATGCCTGCGGATTTCGGCCAGGAACGCGTGCGTTTCAGGTAGATTCTCGCAGCTAGTTCCTTCGCGCTCGTACAAATAAGGGATCGCGTCCAGGCGGAAACCGTCGACGCCCATATCGGCCCAGTAATCAAGCGTGCGCATGACGGTTCGGCGCACAAGCGGGCTATCGAAGTTCAGGTCGGGTTGATGAGAGAAGAAGCGATGCCAGTAGTACGCCTTGGCAACCGGATCGAAGCTCCAGTTCGAGGGTTCGAAATCCTTGAAGATGATCCGAGTCCCGGAGTACTTGTCGGGCGTATCGCTCCACACGTAAAAATCGCGCCAGCTTGAACCCGGCTCGGCACGGCGGGATTTCTGAAACCACTCGTGCTGATCGGAGGTATGGTTGATGACAAGCTCTGTGATAACCCGCAGATTCCGGCGATGCGCTTCCTTCAGGAAATGCTGGAAATCACGCAGAGTCCCGTAAGCAGGGTGAACCTCGCGAAAATTCGAGATGTCGTATCCGTCGTCGCGCCAGGGAGAGGGGAAAAACGGCAAAAGCCAGATTGCGGTGACTCCGAGATCCTCCAGGTAATCCAGCTTTTCGGCCAATCCTCGGAAGTCACCCATCCCGTCGGCGTTGCTGTCGTAGAAAGCTCGTACGTGCGCTTCATAAATGATGGCGTCTTTGTACCAAAGGGGATCGTTTTGGCCAGCGGCCAGAGTATGAGGAGGCTGCATGCTCGCTTGCGTGTTCAAATCTAGAGGAATCGGAGGACGCGCCCGCCGGAAAGACAGACCGCGCGAGGCACCCCCGAATTTGATAGTAATCCTTCAGCTGAAGCGGTCTTCTGTTAGATTCACGATGTAACGTGGCCGTAGCGGTCATTGGTCCGTTGCGAACTCTCTCCATGGACGCGTTATGGCGAAGATCGTTCTGAATACTTTCGGATCTTTCGGCGATTTACATCCCTTTCTCGGCTTGGGACTCGAGCTGAAACGTCGGGGTCATCGTGCGGTCATCGCCACCTCGGAAGTGTATCGCGACAAGATACTGGGGGAAGCACTCGATTTTCACGCGGTACGCCCGGACGTGGGCGAGCTTCTGGATAAGCCGGACCTGCTTGCCAAACTCTGGGACCGGCGCCGCGCGACGCAGTTTCTGATTCGGGATTATCTCGCTCCCAAGGTGAGCGAGTCGTTCGAAGACCTGCGATCGGCGTGCGGCGATGCTGACATGGTCCTCACGCACTCAGCTGCCTTTGGCGGCCCCATTGTCGCGGAGCTGCTCCGGATTCCGTGGCTCTCGGTGGTGCTGCAGCCAGCGGCCTTGTTTTCGGCAACCGACCCCCCTTATATTCCCGAGGCGCCGTTCCTGCGGCACGTTTTCCGCATCGCACCTTTCGTGTTCAACGCTCTTTTGCGATTAACCGATCGCCACGTCAGGAAATCTCTCAAGCCCATCCTGGAGCTCAGGGACCGGCTTGGGTTATCGAACCACCTGAACCCCATTACACAGGGCCAGTTCTCTCCTTTCGGCACCCTCGCCTTGTTCTCCCGAGCATTTGCGAAGCCTCAGGAGGATTGGCCCTCGAAAACGACCCAGACCGGCTTTGTCTTCTATGACCGGCTTGGGGAGGGCTTTGGCCGCGGTAAAGAGGCCAGAGGCAGAAAACGTGAACGGGAATTGTTGAACTTTCTGGACAGCGGGGAGCCCCCGATTCTGTTCACGCTCGGTTCATCCGCGGTGATGCATGCGGGCAGTTTCTACCTCGAGAGCTTTGGGGCGGCCCAAGAGTTGGGGCGGCGCGCTGTTCTATTGGTGGGTCGATCGAATCGCGACACGTTACCTGCAACCCTGCCTCCATCGACCTACGTTGCGGAATATCTGCCTTACTCGGAGGTGATGCCTCGGGCGGCCTCAGTCGTGCACCAGGGCGGAATCGGGACCGTTGCCCAGACACTGCGGGCCGGTCGGCCCATGCTGATCGTGCCTTGGGCCTATGACCAGCCAGATAATGCCTTTCGCATTCGCAAAATCGGCGCCGGAAGATCGCTGCGGCGCGATCGGTACCAGGCCCACCGCGCCGCTGAGCAGCTTAAACATCTCTTAGGCGATTCAACGTATGAGATGAATGCTCAACAAGCAAGTAAAACCATCGCCGGCGAGGACGGATCGGTGACAGCGTGCGACGTGATCGAAAGCGTTTTGGGGTAAACACCGCCCCATGTTCCAGCGCGTCAAGTCAGTCGGCGGACCGTGTTAGTCTTCCGAGATTCACCGTGGATTAACGGAGGCCCTTGCAGATCCTCTCGAATTGGAAAGGTCGCCGTTCAAATACCTGCCTGGTCGCGGTCTCGTCCTCCATCGCTCTATATCTCGCTTCTCCCAATCGGCCGTCCGCGCAGGGCGAAGCGCGTTATGGAATCACCGTTTTA
Source organism: Bryobacteraceae bacterium (assembly GCA_045807965.1). GTDB lineage: Bacteria > Acidobacteriota > Terriglobia > Bryobacterales > Bryobacteraceae > Bog-105. Next base: position 5,852 of record JBJMGJ010000239.1, read on the forward strand.
AAAAATTGGGATGGTGACTATGCGGGACGAAATCCGCTTATCATCCGATCTCTATCTACAGGGCGCAACGGCCAACCTGGCAACGAGAAGGTGCTTCCTAGGGGCCAGCCGGTGGCACCCCTGGGTACATCAGCTTTCTATGCCCTTCGGATTGTTCCCGAGGAGAAGCAGCAGCGGCTAGGGCGCGAAGTAACCGGAGACATCCAGGATCAGTTGCGTCGATTGAGAAGCAAAGGCACTGATCGAGCCGTTCGTCGTCGGAACTAACGCCATGTTGGACGTTACAGATCCGTCGGGGGCGTTGAGTACCGACGCGTCAGGTCTGGCGAATGCTCCGCCTTCCCACAAAGATAAATACAGCAGTGAATCCGTAGGAACGACTGTGGAGTTCAGTACCAGAGACTTCGCGACGAACAATAGCGACCCACATGCCGTGTTGGCGGCTTGTATAGCGGCTGTGTTGACCAAAGGGGAGCCAGTACCTGACGTTCGCGAATCATAGACTCTGCAGGGGGCAAGCGTATACAACGAGAGCCCGTTGCTAGCCGGTGGCGCGAAATAACCGTTGATATCGAGGATGAATTGAGCTTCCCCAGTGACGAAGACCGAGAGGTCGCCACCTTCGCCGGCCGGAACGATCGCGGAGTTGGCGGTGATAGTCCCCGTGGTGGAATTCAACGTAGACACGAGCGGACGCGAGCGGCCACTGGGCCAAGTCGTCAGGTAGTCCAGAGGGCCACTCGGAACAACTGTGTAGTTCAGGGAGTAGGCCCGGGCGTCTGCAGGTACACCACAGGCGCCGGACAGAACAGGAAACCGGCGCTCCTCTCCAGCGCCGAGAATTGGCGCGCCGAGCGCCCCAGCGGCCTCCCTGGTGTCCACCAGGCGGCATGGGCTAATCGGATAAAAAGCAAGAGCGGTCTGGTCGGAGTCTGGCACGAAATAGCCATTGATGTCGATGACCAGATGCGTCGGATCCGTGGCGAACACACTGATGGCTCCATTCTCCCCGGCCGGCACGATGGCGGCGTCCGCTTTCGTACGCCCATCGTATGAGTTCAATAGTGACGCCAATGGCCGCGTCTGGCCAGCCGGGAATACCGTGATATATTCGAGCCGTCCTTGCGGGACGACCGTGAAATTCAGGGAATACGCTTGCGCACTTGAGGGTATGCCGCACGCCGAGTCTGGAATCGTGAAGTCACGGCTAGCTCGGGCCGCCATTTGAGGCGAGCCGAATGCGCCTGAGGCTTCGCGCGTATCCGCGATACGGCAGGGAGTTACTGGAACGAAACGCAAAGGTGCGGTTGGGGTAGCAAAATACCTGGGGTTATGACTATCGATGCGCCAGGCGAACGTCAGTGGGGATTCTACTGGCAGGAATGATCCCGCCGGGGAAAGGGAACCCGTTTGCAGGATTATTGGCCGTAAACGGGTCGCGCAGAACGCGTCCGCTGTAGCTGAAGTCGCCGGCCCATTCATTCGGAGTTGGGACGTAGGCTTTGGCGTAAAGCCCCGATGCAAGTTTCACCGATCCGCAGAACTCCTGGTTAACGTATTCCGGCGCGGACAGTTGTGACCGGAGCGTCAGGAAAGTGCTAAGAGGCATATTTCCGACGGCGAGCCTGTCGCCTGCCGAAGTGGTCTGCGAAACATAATAGACGGAATCGAAGGGCACCAGCGCCGAAGGCCACGGCATGCAGGAGCCGGTGCTCTGCCCTCGCGCCACGGATGCTGCAAAGAGGCAAACGGCAAGAGATAAGAACGCGCGGCGTACGCTTCTGCCCAGCGGACGCAATTCTACAATCTGGCGTTGGGCCCAGACAAGGTCTCGCGTTGATGGCATCTTTCCACTTATCGGCAACAGTCTGTGACTTCGCGAACGAATTCGAGTGTTCCGCCATTGTCCTTTCGGTTAGCAGATTAGCGAGTCGGTTTCATCCTATTCCCGCATATTGCCGCCTGCGCGGCATGCGCAACCTGGATCTTCG
>JBJMGJ010000240.1:0-7526 GCA_045807965.1 Bryobacteraceae bacterium
AGAGGATAGCGGAAAACGGTCGCGGCTTCTAGGAAACTGACAGTCGGGGGAGTTCTAGTATCACGGACCAGCGTTTTCTTAGCTGCTGTGCTGTGCCTGGGCTTCCGCTTGCAGTTTATTCCTGACCGTGGAAGCGTACCAAGAAAATCCGCGAGGGGTTCTGATGTGCAATGTAGATTACTCTTCTGTGATAGGCCATCAACGCACACCTTGCAATCCGCCCCATACCCGCTGGATACGGCTCGAGTATGCTCCTTCATTGCAGGCACCTCAGCCTCGCGAATCGTCCTCAATCGACATCTGATCAGTTTTTGCGCGTCCCGCCTTCACCTTGACAGAGAGCTGCAGCTCACGTCATTCAGTAGCGCCCTGCCGCTGGGCACTGACGAGGGGATCAGTCCGCATAGCTCTTTCGCGTTGACTCTCTTGTCCAACAAGCCCGTGCGGACAAATTGAATGAGATCGTTGATTTCTTCCTCGCTCAGCTTCCGAGTAGGTCTCAGTAACGGATCGACGCTGGTTAGCACAGGGGACATCGATGCTGTCCGTTGTGAAAGCTCTTGCCGTACTCCGGCAAGGGCCGGATTGTAGGTCAAAGCTGAGTTATAAGCATTCAGGTGGTGACGCACTGCGTCTTCAAGCTTTGTAAAAGAACCATTGTGGAAGAATGCAGGCTGTACAGCCACATTACGCAAGGGCGCTGTTCGGAAACGGTACCTATCAGCCGGGTTTCCAGTAACCTGTTCGAGTCCGAAGTCCTCATCCTCGTTTGGCCCATCGAAAATAACATTCCCCTTGCCAACCCCATATACAGGTGCAATCTGCGGGACAGCAATATTGTGCTCGTGGAAGTCGCTGAACATCTCGTTGGACTGACCAGAAACAGCATGACAGGATACGCAGTTAGCAGCGCCAAAGAATAGCAGGGCACCTCGCTTCTCTGAATCGCTCATGGCGCTTCTGTTACCTTGGGCAAACTCGTCTATTGGCGCGTCCGCAAAGGTGAGCGTAAATTCGAACTCGGCAATGGCTCTCCCGAACATTGAGAAGTCTATCGGTGCCCCGGCGCTTACTTCGGGGAATGCATCGCCGAATAGTTGTCGGTAAGCCGGAATCGAATTCAATCGCTCCAACACTACCTTGCGTATGGGATCGTTGCGATACCCAGACTGGTCGGGCGGTGGTAGTGGCGAACCCTTACCATCATCGAAGATGTCGAAGCGAGGTCCTAACGAGAAGGGAGTGTTCTTCGTTCCCGTGAAGCCAGCCACCTCAGTTGTCTCGGTTGGCGGCATGTGGCCTTGGGCTTGTGCAAGATGCTTGATGATCGGGTCCCCCGGCGGGAATCGCAACGAGCCTTCAGGAGCTGGAAACAGGAACCCCTGCGAATTGTCAAACGGGTCACCCGAAGGCGCGCTGAAACGACCGTTCCACATCAGTGCCGGGTAAAAGGCGACGTTGATTGCTTTCGGACTGCGCCTCTGATTGAAGGGACCACTCCGGTCCTGACCAACGATGGAATTGCTCTGAATACCAATGGCGATGGATTGGCTATCACCGAATCCGAATGCAGGAGCATGGCAGCCAGCACAGGTATTGTCATCGTGAAGTCCCGTCACCGTGTCGAACCACAACATCTGGCCCACTTTGGCAAGTTTCGGGTCGATTTTCCGTCCGAGCCGCTGCTCCAGCGTGGATTCCATTCTGCCCGTGAATTTCAGCCTGTTCAGGATCGTGGCGAGTTGCGAGTCGATATTGCCGGGTCCCGAATTGTCCGAACCTCCAGATGAGGCTTGTAGATCCAAAGCCCCAAGCGCAAGTGCAATTCCAAGCAGAAGCCAAGTCCCTACGACGGAAACTCCTTTGGGGAGAGCTGCGCGAAATACTGGTGTGTCGCAACGGTGACTAGAAGAGTGAACTCGACGTAATCGAGAAACAGTATCTATCGGGCCATTTGATTCATCATGAATGCGAAGAGCTATCATCGGAGATCTCGGTTTCTGGGAGAGGCGGACCCATTGAGCAGCCCTGGATACTTGGACGGCCTGCAGATTCGACTCTTGTCGGTGAGACACCTACGATAGGCACCTGCAAACGCGCTCATCTCTGGATTTACAGAGGCTTTACAGCAAAGAAGAAGTGTTGGCTCGGTGTTAATACTTCGCGAGTAAAATGTGCACTCGTCAGAAGGAACTTCCAATCCGGTCATGAAATTTTGACTCTAAGGCGGCAGGCAGGGAAGCATCGACACAAAGCTTGGGCCTACGGCGCACTGAGCGTCACCAGACATTCGGAGCCGCCACGAAATGCTCCACTTTCAGCAGCTTCATCAGGGTGTAGGCCAGCGAGGAGTTCAAACCGACCTGTAAGGTGATCGGCACTGCAATTAAAATCAGTTCCCGCTGGTCCTGTGGAGTCAATCTCTGGAAAGAGCTTCGATAATGCGGCACTCGGCCATAGACCCGCGACCATTGCAGGACGCGCTGAGGCGACGCAGTTCCGACGCAAGGCGTTTGAGATCCGCGAGCTTGTCCTCGACCGCTTTCAGGTGGCGCTCTGCCATCCGACACACTTCCGCGCAGGAGGGGGAACTCTCCGCCGATAGCCGAAAGAGATCACGGATCTGCTGGAGCGAGAATCCCAACTCCCGGCATCGGCGAATAAAGCGGAGCTGTTGCACGTGCTCCCTGCCGTACGCCCCGATAGTTACCCGCAGTTCGTCGAGGGGCCGACAGGACACCGATCTGCTCGTAGTAGCGGATGGTGACAACCTTGACATCCGTTTCCTTCGCCAGTTCTCCAATACTCCAATATCCGCCCATCTGCCCTTGACCCTATAGTGACTATAGCCTCTACGCTGGTTTTGGAAGACGTGAGACGAAGGCTCTGGGTTCTTCTCATCCTCGTGGTGACAGCGGGACTGGCGCAGACACCGCAGCCGACCGTCCGGGTGGAAGTGAAAAGTGGGACAGGCCCAGTCCAGGATGCGGAAGTGACCGCAAATGACCACAGCGCCCGAACTAGACCGGACGGAGTGGCGGTGTTATCTACCGCGCTGGGTCACGTCGATATCAGTGTGACGAAGAAGGGCTTCTTCCCGGCCCGCACGTCTCTCGATGTGGACGCGGCACGAGAATGGCCGATCCAAGTCGAACTACAGCCCCAGAAAGAGCAACAGGAACAGGTGACCGTCTACGCGACCCGCAACGACGTACGGCTCCAGGACTCAGCTCTGCATGTCGAAGTGGTCTCGCAGGATGAAATCAACGAAGAGATGGCGATGCGGCCCGGTGATATCAGCATGCTACTGAGCGAGATGGGCGGCATGCGCGTGCAGACGACCTCCCCGGCTCTCGGAGCGGCCAGCATTCGCGTGCAGGGCATGCGGGGCCGCTACACGGCTTTCCTCTCGGACGGACTGCCGCTCTTCGGGCAGCAAGGCGCGGGCCTCGGGTTGCTGCAAATTCCGCCCATGGATTTGGGGCAGGTGGAAGTGATCAAAGGCAATGCCTCAGCGCTGTATGGCAGCGCGGCAATGGCGGGAGTGGTCAATCTCGTTTCGCGCAGGCCAGCCGATCAGCCCGTGCATGAGTTCCTTGTCAATGAATCTTCCTTGGGCGAAACCGATGCCTCTATGTTCCTGGCTTCCCAGCTTACACGGCATTGGGGAGCCTCACTGCTGGGCGGTGGTTATTTCCAGAGGCACCAGGATTTGAACGGCGACGGCTGGGCGGACGTTGCAGGCTATGCGCGTGGCGTGGTGCGGCCTCGCTTTTTTTGGGACAACCAGCGGGGGGCCACCGCACTGTTGACGGGCGGAATGATTTATGAGGACCGCTCGGGCGGTACCCTCCCCAGTGCGGTCCTTCGCGCCACGGGCCAGCCGTATATCGAAGCCATCAATACCCACCGTTATGATTTCGGCGGCAACGTGCAATGGGTGCTGGGTGATCGAGTTGTCCTCACGACGCGCTTTTACGCTTCAGACCAAGAGCATCGGCATCAGTTTGGCGAGGACATCGAGAGAGACAGGCATGAGTTGCTGTTCGGCGAAGTGTCATTGAAAGGGACAGCGGGAAAGAATACGTGGGTAGCGGGCTTTGCTGATCAACGAGACGCCTTTCGTCCTCGCGACACGCCTCGCTTTTCTTATACCTACGTCGTGCCGGGACTCTTCGCGCAGGATGACATCAATATGGCTTCTTGGCTGAGTGTTTCGGCGAGCGCCCGCGTGGACTTTCACAACCGCTATGGGACGTTCTTCAGTCCTCGCCTCTCGGCGCTTCTTCGTAAAGACGGATGGACTGGCCGCATTTCTGTGGGGCAGGGGTTCTTTGCTCCGACACCGCTGACGGAAGAGACGGAAGCAGCCGGATTAGCGCGGCTTGTGCTTCCCGTTCCCCTGCAAGCGGAACGTGGTCGCAACGCGTCGGTTGATCTGACACGGAACATAGGGCCAGTTTCCGTGACAGCCACCCTTTTTGCATCGAATATTGACCATCCGGTATATGTGGACCGGGGTGCAACCTATGCCCTTTTCAACTTGTCGGGGCCGACCAAGAACCGTGGTGCCGAGCTTCTGGCGACGTGGCGGAAATCGCACTTCTCGGCCACGGCCTCCTACACCTATGTGCTCTCCAGCGAGCGAGAGCCGTCGGGTCGCGCTGAAGTTCCACTGACACCACGGCAGAGCCTTGGAGTCGTGGGCATGTGGGAGAAGGAAGGCGTTTCGCGAGTCGGCCTGGAATGTTACTACACAGGCACGCAACGCCTCGAATACAATCCTTACCGCGATGTCTCCAAGCCTTATGTGCTGGTAGGAGCGATGGCCGAGCGCAAGATTGCGGCGCACATTAAACTGTTCCTGAACCTGGAGAACTTGAGCAACGTGCGCCAAACGCGCTGGGACCCGCTGCTTCTGCCGAGTCGCGCGTCTGATGGAAGATGGACAGTCGATGCATGGGCACCGCTGGACGGGCGAGTGATTAACGGCGGCGCTCGCTTTACGTTCTAGACAGCAGCACGAGAAAGAACACCATTGACGACGTGTGCGTATTTGGCGGCTTGTCGTCGCTTACCTGTTGCGGTGCTTGTGAATCCGTCCGCGCCCAGAACATCTGGATGCTGACGGGCAAGCTGTTTCAATTCGCCTTCGATTTTTTGTAGTCGGTTTTTCGGCTTTTAATTGCATTCTGCTTCGTAAACCCATTCCGTCCGATAGTCGTTTTTGTCCAGGTCGAACTTGCCAACCCGGATGGCTTCCGACACAAACCGACGCTGGCCTTTCTTGACCACACGAATCACCAGATCAGCAAAGTTGCCAATCCGTAGCTGAATCGCTCGATGGGGAAAAGTTTGGTCTCGGCGATTACGGCACCCAATTGAGGTGGTGAAACCGACTGACAATCACCTATGCGTAAAGCAGGACCTCAACAGCCAAATATACTTTGCTGTCTTCATTTCTAATTGTCAGTTCGGGATGGTTGAGCATCAAGGCACTCGGATGAATTAGCTTCGAACACAGCTTAAAGTCATAATCGACCGTTTCACCGATACGCGGGGGTTTAACGCCTGTAGCCTTCGGAAATGTTGAGAGGTTCAGCAAAAGTAGCACTGGGAAACGCCTTCCTCATTTTTTCGTCGAGTTCATTGGCGTCAATAACTACCTCATCATTCAAAAATCTTGTTGCCTGTTCCGGGCTTTCGGAAACAAACTCGGCCCACCCTCTTAACTCGATTTCGCTGCGCAAAACCATGGCTAGTAAATCAGCCTCACCGTCGGCCCATGCCGTGGCACGCGAAAGCTGGAGGTCGAGATATCGCAAAATATGCACGCGTGCGATTTGTTGATCGGAACTGTGACCATCGGCGATCAGCTGGGCAACGACCTTACGGCACTCGCCTATTGCAAAGCGGAAATGCGACGTGCTGTAGTCTGCTTGCAGGTCGTAAATAGCCTGAACGTGATAGGGGCGCTGTTGTTCAGCTTGCATGCTTCATTTTGGGATGGGCTTTCGAGACTGGCAATCTATTGATTTCAGGGCTTTCTAAAAATCGTCCCGAAACTTACTCTTTTTGAACAGGCGACAGCTTAATCGTAAACAGTGGAACGGTGCTTGATGGTCAGAACGAGTACCACGCGGGTTTGTTCGCGAATGTCGCAAATAATGCGGTAATCACGAAAACGATAACGCCACAGCCCGCGAAGTTCATGACGCAAGGGTTTTCCGAAGCGGCGCGGGTCTTCATCAGTTGCAATGCGGGTGTCCATGTAGTCGAGAATTTCCCGCTGCATGGCGCGGTCAATAGCCTTGAGGTCTTTTTCAACCCGTGGGTCGTATTCAACCGTCCAAGCCAAGGTTTTTCCGTAACTGGCTGGAGGTGATGCCCGGTTGGGGGTCGGTGAGGCGTTCTTGTGCTATGCGGAGGTCGTCCGCGTCCTCTTGATAATGCTCCACAATGAAATCCCGTAGGTAATCAGACAGGGGCACACCTCGCGCCTGCGCGGCGGCGGTGAATTGCGCCTCTATCTCTTTCGGCATGTCGAGCGTTACCGTCATGCCCTTCAGACTACGGGAAAACTGCCGCGCATGCAATACGGTTTGAAGCAAAAGCAGGGAAGGAATTATGCTTCAAAACCAGCATGGTTAAAGGGCTTTCTGGTGCTTTTGCAACGTACCAAATTGGTCAGTTTTCAAACGTAGCTGGCCAGTGCGATATGAACATGGGTGGTCAGCTACGTTTCAAAACTAATCCTTATTGAGACGAGCGCGCCGAAACTGCTGGAGCACTGTCCTGCCCCGCATTCACCAAAGGAGAGTGGGCAGACGGTCCGTTCAGATTGATTCGATACTTCCTTAACCTAAGGCCAGCTGCCTCAAATCACAATTCTTTCCACTTCATGCAACGAGATCTCATCGTCTCGCCGATCATAGAGTCCGGTAGTGCGGGACGATTCGTGTGCGGCAATCTGCTGCGCGACTTCCAATCGACCACCGTTCTTGAGGTAAGCAGTGATGCCCGTGGCACGAAACGATGGTTGCTTACGTGCACAACCAATCCGGCTGCTGCCGCACGCCGCTGATTCATGCGCCAGGCATCGACGCCTTCATGCGGTTGCCAGTGAGCGTGCCAGCGCGCCTGTTGGCCGAGCGGAAGAGGGAACCTTTTTTATCTTCCCGGATGCCCGCTGCTTCGATGTAGGCGTCGAGATACGCCTCGAGATTATGGTGATCTGGCAGCTCGTGACGTTTGCCGCCTTCCTCCTGCAGGCGGATCCACCAACGTTTGCCCTTGGGGAGGTAGTCCTCGACATCCATCGCCATGGCAGCATCAGCGCAATCAGTGCGCGATCGCGCAGACCGACGACGGTCGATACATCGATGCTATCGAGCAGCGTGCGCGCCTGATCGGCATCCAGCAGGGTCGTCTTACCGGTCTTGACCACATGCTTCGGTCCGCGCACCGCATGCGCCGGGCTGGTCGCGACGACCTGGCCGGTGACCAGCCAGTTGAACAACATGCGG
>JBJMGJ010000241.1:0-5843 GCA_045807965.1 Bryobacteraceae bacterium
AGCGCCATCTCGGCGACGTGTTCCGGTTCGCTCGGGTCGAGTTGAAAGTCGCGCTTCAGTGGAGATCCCTTGGGGACTGAACAGAATGTGCAACCGCGGGTACACAGATTGCCCAGAATCATGAACGTTGCCGCTCCCCGATGGAAGCACTCGTGAATATTCGGACACCGGGCCGATTCGCATACCGTATGCAGATTTCGAGTGCGAAGCTCTCGCTTCAACAGGTGGACGGACTCGAAGTGTGTTCGACCTTTGCGGAGCCACTCAGGAAGACGCGGACTGGCGCTCGGAGCCGGTTGAATTTGGACGAAGGAACTCAAGCGGGGAAACGACTATTGTACCGGCTCCAAACTGAACGGCTAGTCGTCGCTACGGAAGAAACCGCTCAAATCGCCGCTCGCGATTGCGCCCAGCGGATTCCGCTCGCTGCCGTTATGCCGATGTTCTTCTGGCGCCAACTCATGACGCAGGCGCTCGAGCGTCATGCTTTGGAGAATCACACGTCCGGGACCAGTGAGAGTTGTTAGAAACAGTCCTTCGCCGCCGAAAATGGCTGTCCGTATACTCCCGACCAGCTGCACATCGTAATTGACGCTCGGTTCGAAAGCGACCAGGTGCCCCGTTTGGACCTGCAGCGTTTCGCCCGCCGCCAGCGTGAAGTCCACGTGATCGCCTCCGGCATGAACAAACACCAGCCCCGGGCCTGTGAGCTTCTGAAGGATAAATCCTTCGCCTCCGAGGAGCCCGGCGCCCAATCTCCGGACCATCGCGATGTCGAGCGCGACCGAACTCTGCGCAAACAGGAACCCGTCGCGCTGCACCATCATGGTCTGTCCCGCGGCGAGGTCGAACACCTGGATTTTGCCGGGAAAGTGACCCGCAAAACCAACTTGGCCCGTCCCCATCGTCGACTGGAAGTAGGTAAAGAACAGCGATTCACCCATTAACTTCCGCTTGATTGCTCCGATGATCTTGTCGCCCCAGCTCTGGCCTGACATGCGGGTAGTCCAGTCGACATTCGCCGACTTATAGATCATCTTGCCTGCTTCGGCGTAGATCTCCTGGCCGGGTTGCAAATGCACCCGAGCGATCTGCAGGTTATGACCCTCGATGTCGTATTTCAGGGGCTCGGCCGAGATCACCGGAGGAATAAAGGCGGGAACGGCCGAGCCGGGGACGACCGAGCTGGCTGATCCTCCTCCCACCGGGGTGCCGCAGTTCTGGCAGAAGCGGGATGTGTCTGGCAATTGAGCGCCGCAATTAGTGCAGAAGGCCATGGAAAGTCACTCTATCCTACGAAAGATTTCGGTTGGAAGTTCAGTGGATGAGTTCCCCTGTCCTGAAGCCATTGCGACGGAATCAGGGAATCGAACCGGTTATTCCCGTCAGCGTATGGTTTAGCTCGGATTATGACTTCTTGAAGTCAAGCGAGACAGAATTCATGCAGTATCGCAAGCCCGTCGGCTTGGGGCCATCGTCAAAAACATGCCCAAGGTGGGCATCGCACTTGGCACAGCGAACCTCTGTGCGTGGCTCGCCGAGGGAGAAATCGGCGCGGTTGGTCACGTTCTCTTTTGCGATAGGCTGCCAAAAGCTGGGCCAACCCGTGCCGGACTCGAACTTCGTCTCGGAGGAAAACAGAGCGTTTCCGCAACAGATGCATCGGTAAAGGCCGTGCTCGTGGTTGTTCCAATACTTGCCGGAGAACGGCCGTTCCGTGCCCTCGTGGCGAGTGACTTCGTACTGGTCGGGTGTAAGCTGAGCCTTCCATTCCGAGTCGGTCTTTCGGACCTTCTCTTCTTGCACCGTCCCTTGTCGCTCACCGGACTCGGTAAATGCCACCAGCTTTACAAGACCCTTTTTCCCGGAGCTGGCGGCGGGCATGGTTCCAGAGAGAGTAAATGTTAAGACTCCGAATCGACCGAAAGCGGAGCCGAAAAATGCTCGACGATCCATTGCCATCTCCTTTTGTACCTGCTTAGACGTCCCTTCGTTGGGAAAGGATGCGGCTGGGCCTGTTTGAAAACTATAATAGAACTGCTATGCCGATTTTCGAGTACTCTTGCGACGACTGCGGAACAAACTTCGAGAAATTGGTCCGCCGAAGCGGTGATGCGGACGCTATCGAATGCCCGGGGTGCGGGCAGAAGCATCTGACGACGCGCTACTCCACTTTTGCCGCCCGGAATGCGGGTGGGAAGAGCGAAGCGCAGCCCGCAGTGGATTGCGGAGCAGGCATGTGCTGCGGCGGCGGTATGTGCGGCAGCAATTTCAATTAGAACTTCTCCTCGATAATTCTGGTCTCGCGCCGAATAAAGTCTTTGCTATTCGTTATTTGTTCGCCTATAGTGTGAAGGAGGAGGACTCCCCTTGGCACTCACGCGGCGTCAGAAGGAAGTCATGGACTTCCTGTCTCAATTCATCGCAGATCACGGCTACAGTCCCAGCTACGAAGAGATCGCATCGGGTCTCGGCCTGGCGTCGTTGGCGACGGTGCATAAACACATTCAGGCCCTCGAAACGAAGCAGTATTTGAGGCGGAGTTACAACCACAGCCGTTCTCTTGAAATAGGAGATCGTTTCTTTTCCGAAGAGCGAGCTCGCCGTCCACAAGAACCCGGCTCGGCCATTCCTCTTCTCGGTCGGATCGCGGCCGGTGCGCCCGTCGAAGCCATCCCCAATCAGGAGATACTGCACTTCTCCGATTTCGTAGCTCAGGACAACACCTTCGCGCTGCAGGTACGCGGCGAATCGATGATCGACGATCACATCTGCAACGGGGATTTCGTGCTGATCGAGAAAGCCAATCAGGCGCGGAATGGCGAAATCGTCGTGGCACTCGTCGATGGCTCTGAGGCAACGTTAAAACGTTATTACGCCGAACCGGACGGGCAGATTCGATTGCAGCCCGCGAATGCCACGATGGCCCCCATTTATGTCAAGCCGGAAAACCTACAGATCCAGGGCCGGGTACTCGCAATTATGCGGAAATACTGACCCCCGAATGCTAATATTCGGTTAGTGCAGGGTGGAACCCAAGACGCGGGCGCAGTCAGTTTGGCGCGCCGCCTCGTCTTTTGGGACTTCCCGCGGGCATCCTTGCCCTACGACTTTGTCGTAGCCCTTATCCTACTCTTCATCTTCGCTATCCCCCGCGACTTTTTTCGGGACCAGCCGAAAGCCTCCGGTATCGTTTTAATGAGCCCGTCGCACGGCTCCAGCCGTTTCTTCATTGAAAGCGAGATGCTTTCCGGCGTAAGTGAGGGCGATCGTGTCGGGCGTGTCGCTAACCTCATCCGCAGCCGATTCGGCCGCAAAGTGACCGTTCAACGGGTTGAGCCGATCTGGGATGAAGCCGAAAAAGAAGTTAAAGGCTTCATAGCGTATTCCACTCCGTAGTTGTCGCGTCTCTCAATCAAGATGGTGAAGCCTCTTTTACTCGTGCTCTGTACGTTCGCGTGCACTTTTCAGACATTTGGAGAGCCGCTCGACTCCATTCTGTCCAGGATGGACCAAGCTGCGCCCACCTTTCGCGGTGCGAGGGCCAACCTGGTGCTCGTCAACTACACCGCGATCCTTGGCGATACGACAACCGAGCGTGGGACTCTCAAAATGCAGCGTTGGAAGCCGAACGATGTGCGAGCGATCATCGACTTCTCGGCACTGCCAGAAAATGCACGAGTCGTTAGCTTCCAAGGCAAGACTCTGAAGATTTACTACCCGAATACGAGAGAAGTGCAGGAATATGCAGTCGGTAAGAATGCCGACGTCCTGAACCAGTTCCTGCTCCTCGGATTTGGGTCCTCCGGCAAGGAACTACAGGCCAACTACACGATTTCGGAGATGGGCCAGGAAACAATTGCGGGCAGGAATACCACCAAGCTTCAACTTGTCCCGAAAGATCCGGAACTAAAAAGTAAACTGAGCCAGGTGGAACTGTGGATACCAGCGGACGGCACCTACCCGCTCCAGCAGAAATTCAGCGAGTCGAAGGCGTCCGGTAATTACCGCCAGGTCACCTACAGTGACGTGAAGATCAATCCGGAAATGAGCGGGCCCCTCGAATTTAAAATTCCCCCGAACACTGCGAAGAAGAAGGCCGACTAGGAAGTACCGATTGGCGGGGCAGAAAGCACTGAAAACAACGGACCGGCTTGCGTTTATTGACTGGACGCGTGGGTTTGCCGCTATCATCATGCTCCAGGGCCATACGTTCCACTCCTTCACCCGCCCTGAGTTACGGGACAAGGGGCCTTATACTCTGTCGCAGTTCGTGGGCGGACTGCCACCCGCGATCTTCCTGCTACTCACCGGTATCACCTTTGCCTTCCTCATGGATAGTCAGGAGAGCAAAGGCGCAGCGACGAAAGCCCGGATCATAGCCGCGCTCAAACGATCACGCTACCTGTTCATTCTGGCCTTTTTGTTCCGGCTGCAACTTTACGTCTTTGGTTACCCAACGAGTCCAGCCAGCGAGCTGCTGCGCGTCGACATTCTCAATTGCATGGGGATGGCCATGTTGCTATTCGCTCCCATGGCGGTATTTACAACGCTAGAGCGAGTTCGTCTCTGCACAATTCTTGGCATCGTGATCGCGGCTCTCTCGCCCGTCGTCCGCACGATCGACTTCTCCCGAGTACCGGGATTTATCAGCGGATACTTCGTCCCTAGCTATGCCGGTTTTCCTTTCTTCCCCTGGGCCGCGTTCCTCGCTTTCGGAATGGCTGGGGGAAGTGTAATCCGGCTCTCCAAACCGGAGACGCTGGAACGCGTCATGGTATGGAGCCTCGGGCTAGGTGTCGCGCTGACCATGGCGGCTTACCAGTTGGCAAACCTGCCCTATTCACTGTATTCGAAGGTCGATTTTTGGCTGGACAGTCCCGCCCTCACTACGTTCAAGCTTGGTGTCGTCCTTTGTATCCTTTCGGCCGCGTATCTCTGGATGAAGTCGGGCGTGCGGTGGAGCATATGCCGCCAGTTGGGCATGACTTCCCTCCTCGTGTACTGGGTCCATATCGAACTCGTTTACGGCCGCTGGTTCGGCGTCTTCAAGGAAAAGCTGGACGTCTCCCAAGTTGTGACTTTCACTGTTCTGCTGATGGCGTTGATGGTCTATCTTTCTGTTTTGCGCACGCGGCGTCGCTCGCTGCCTTCCCGCGTTCGGGCATCAAGCCCGGTGCAAGTGGAGAGTCCGTCGGCGGGCTAACGTTCGCCGCAACCTAGCGCTGTCAGATAAACTTTAGTCAGAAATCATGCGAGTGTTGGTCGTCGAAGATGAGAAGCGTATCGCAGACTTTCTTTCGCGGGGCTTGCAAAGCGCGGGATATGCGGTAGACGTGGTGCACAATGGAGGCGATGCCGTCGAAAGGGTTCACTCAACCGAGTATGACCTCGTAATACTCGATCTGGGCCTGCCCGATACCGACGGGCTGCAAGTACTTCAGAAGATTAAGAACCGCAAAATTGTTCCTCCCGTTCTCATATTGAGTGCGCGTGACTCCGTGGACGATCGCGTGAAGGGGTTGGAGCAAGGGGCGGATGATTACCTCGTGAAGCCATTTGCGTTTGTCGAATTGCTTGCCCGGGCCCGAGTGCTCCTGCGTCGGGGACAACCCACGCCCGAGCGCTTGCAGGTCGGCGACCTGACGCTCGATTGCATCCGCCGCAAAGTGACTCGTAGCAGTGACAGTATCGAGCTCGCCCCCAAAGAGTTCAGCATTCTCGAATACATGATGAGGAACCGTGGTCGCCCGCTTAGCCGCACCATGATTGTGGAGCACGTTTGGGATATGGATTACGACGGGCTCACAAATATCGTCGATGTGTACATCAGGCACCTTCGC
>JBJMGJ010000242.1:0-7281 GCA_045807965.1 Bryobacteraceae bacterium
AGTTCACGATGGCGACTCTCCCGTGATTGATGAAGAACACAGGCGCGAAAAAGGCGTCCCACTCAGCGACCTTGTCCGTGAGTTCGACGCTGCGTGCGCCATGGGCGGTGCCGCGCAATTCACTTTTCCCCTGCGCATGAACAATGACGAACGTCGTCCCGTCCCCAGAGGGAAAGACCTTTTCTGCTTTGGCACTCAGCCGGGCGAGACGTCCTCTCCCTGCTATCTCGGCGATGGTCTGAACAATCGGGGTGCGTATGTCCATGCGCTCGGGCGGCACCAGCGCTAGCCCTTCGAGCGCAAGGCGCAGGCCGAGGAGTGGCTGAGCCTCAGCTTGCCCCCGCGCTTCCTCGTCGAGTAAGCGCGCCCGATCCACGGAGGCCGCAAGGGTGGCCGCTCGTTCGGCGCTGAGGGCCCGGTCCCGCTGTTGCGTCGCGCGTTGCTCCGCCTCAGCGGCCCGATCGCGGTCGTGGACAGCGGCCTGCTCAGCCTGCCGGGCCACCTGCTCAGTCTGCTGGGCCACCTGCTCGGCCTGCCGGGCCCTCCTGGCCTCTCCGGTACTGGCGATAATTCCCGCGATGAGCACCACGAACACGGCCACCACTGCCCCGACTAAGGCCTTGTGACGACGAGCGAACTTCCGCAGCTGATACATCGCACTCGGCCGCCGCGCCGCGATCGGTTCGTCCCGGAGGTAGTGCTCCAGGTCCCGGGCTAAGTCCGCCGCCGACGAGTAGCGTCGGTCCCGGTCCTTTTCGAGCGCCTTGGCGACGATGATTTCCAGATCGCCCCGGTAGGCGCGATGGACCGAGCGGAGCGACACCGGCTCTTGCTCGCGAATGGTTCGGGCCGCGTCGTGCAACTGGGGGCTGATCGGATACGGGAGGCGCCCGGCCAGCAGCTCATACAGGATCACCCCGAGGGCGTAGACATCGCTCCGTTCATCCAGCTCCTGCGGCTCCGCCCCCACCTGCTCGGGACTCATGTAGGCCGGGGTGCCCACCAGCTGCCCCACATACGTCTGGCGCGTGACTTCGGTATCGCTTTCGGTCAGGCGCGCCACCCCGAAATCGAGAATCTTCGGCCGGCCCCCTTCCTCCACCAGGATGTTGGCTGGTTTGAGATCGCGATGAATGACGCGGTACTGATGCGCATGCTGCACGGCTTCGCAGACCTGGATCATCAGCTCCAGCCGTGGGCGCGTGCTCAGCTGCTGCTCCTCGGCATACCGGAGCAGCGATTCGCCCCGAATCAGCTCCATAGCGAAGTAGGGCTGCGGCCGGCCGCCGCTCTCGCCTGTAGCGGCTTCATAGATCTGGGCAATGCCGGGGTGGTGCAGCCGGCCGAGCACTTCGGCTTCCCGCTCAAAGCGCCGCAGCAACTCAGGGCCGGCAAAAGCGTGTTTGATGATCTTTACCGCGACCCGGCGCCGGGGATTATCCTGTTCGGCTTCATAGACGATGCCCATGCCGCCTTCGCCCAGCCACTGCATGATCCGATACCGGCCGATGGTGGCCGGCAGGGCAGCCGGGGGCGCCAAGCGAGCGACCGGGTGCTCGATCCAGTCGTCCGTCGGGGTGCGGTGGGCCCACAACGCTCGGAGCTGACCCCCCTTTTCTGGGTCTTCTGCCTCTACTTGATTCAGCAGGGCGGTACGTTCCTGCTGGCTCACACACTCCTCCATCTGCGCGTAGAGTTCTTTCAATTGCCGATATTCTGCCGGAGTCATTCTTTCCTCCCTAGCGCTGGAGCTCGCCATAGAGCCAAGCCTTCGCCATCTTCCACTCGCGCGTGACCGTGCGCACACCAATGCCGAGCACCTCTGCCGTTTCGGTCTCCGTGAGGCCCCCGAAAAAGCGCAGCTCCACAATCCGGCTCTGTTGCGCATCTAAGGCCGCCAAGCGCTCCAGCAGCTCGTCCAAGGCCAGTACTTGTTCGGTCCGCTCGGGGGCCAGCACCAGTTCCTCGTGCAAGCTGACATTCAGGTGCGCCCCCGCCCGCTTCGCGGCCCGATGCGCACGGGCATAGTCGACCAGAAGGCGCCGCATCACCTGGGCCGCCACAGCGAGGAAATGAGTGCGGCTCTGCCAGTCTTTCTGCGGTTGGTCGACCAACTCCAGATACGCTTCGTGGATCAGCCCGGTGGGCGAGAGCGTGTGACCTGGGCGTTCGCCCCAGCAATAGCGCTCGGCTATGCGGTGCAGCGCCGGATACAGGTGCTCCCAGAGTTCGCCCGGTGCGTGCGAGTCCCCTTCTCGGACTCTCTGTAGCAGATATGTGATCTCGCCCGGTGCGGCCGTCATCGGCCGAACTCCTGTCTCTTGTGCATTTTCATTCCGCTGAGTTTTGAATTATAGCTTACGGTTGACTATTTGGGCTTGCCTGCGTTCCCTTTCCGCTTTATTTGGATGACAAAGGACGTGCCCCGCGCCACGTTCCCAGAACCGCAGATAGTTGTGAGATTTAGGCAAGGTCAATTTCTACGCCACCCACTGCGGAAGCAATCAAGTTATAGAGCCATGCCTGCATCAGCCCAAACAGGAACCCGATTACAGCAAAAAGAATGGGGAAGATAGTGATGGCGCCAATTCCCAAAGTGGAACCGAGGGTTGGCGGCATAACTGTCGCGGACGCTCTCTGACTGTTCGAAACAACACCAACAAGGAAGGCAGGGATCCACACCAAACAGCCCATCAGAAGCCCCATAGCGGCATAAAAAACGCCAGCAATTTTGGCGCAAGACAAAGGTCGCAATCGTTTGACGATCATCTAACGTTTCCTCCTGTGCAGCAATGTCATAAGGAAACCCAGCCACCCATCTGTAAGGCAAGGGTGGACCGAAATCATTGCTTAGCAGAAAGCCGTGCGGCGCACGTTCTTTCTTACCCAGGAAAGCGGAAAAAGAAAGGCAAATCAGCCAAAAAAAATGAGAACTGAACATTCTCTCTGCTCATCAAGCGCGTGCCGGCGATTTGATTTCAGATATCTGGGTGGGAAGAAAACGGGCGATCGGGGTTGGGCCGCACTCGGGCCCGTACTGGCTTGGGAAGGAGAGCATTCGATTTCTGGGGCAGGTTTGTAGGGCAGTCCAGTAAGCTCCTGGAATGAACGCGTTGCTCTCCCTACCGAGCCTTTACCAATTTCGCCTTGTGCTTGCCGACATCAGCCCGATGATCTGGCGGCGTTTGGTGATTTCCAGCGAGACCAGTATTGCCCAACTCCATAAATATATTCAGACCACCTTCGATTGGAGTGGCCGAACATCTTCATAGCTTCCACATTCATGGCAAGGACTACGGGATTGCTTATCTGGGAGGCATCAGCTTTGACGACAATCCCCGGCTTGTGCGGCTGTCTATTTCGGCTGCACCCGCGGGAATCCTTCCGTTACCAGTACGACTTCACCGCTAACTAACTGGAGAGTGGACATCCGGCTGGAGAAGATCCTGCCACCGGACGGGTGCCTTGCGCCGATTTGCAGTGGCGGACGCGGAGCCGCTCCGGGCGAAGAATACGCTGGGCCGCTCGCATATTTGCAGCGGTTGGAGCGCCACCGCTGTGAGTTTCCGTTCGAAGAATTGGGAACGATGGCCGTGGTGCTGCGGGGGTGGCTGGATGCAGGAGCCGACCAACGGGTGATCAATGATCTCGAAGGACTCCGGGAGGCGGCTGAGCGGGTGACGGCATATCAGGAATTTCAACCGCGACGCTGCAAACGTCGGCAGATTAATCGGACACTGCGGGCCATCAGTCAGGAGGCGGCGTGACCTATAAGATTCGGGTCGTTGCGATCGCCGACAACGGTCAGGAGCAGGTACACGATCTCCCATGCTTGCAGCGGACAGGCCTCACGCCGGAAACGATAGGTCTGAGCTTAGCGGAAAGCAAAGCGATTCTGAGGGATATCCAGCAGATTGTCGTGGAGCACCAAACCGCCTGGTGGATGGAGGCCTGCAGACAGTGTCCGGTCTGCAGCCAACCGCGGCATAGCAAGGGGCATCATGCGCTATCCGTGCGGACGGTCTTCGGCAAGATCACGCTCCACAGCTTGCGCCTGCAGCATTGCGATTGCCAGCCACACGAGACCAATACCTTCAGTCCCTTGGCGGAAGTGCTGCCCGAGCGAACCACGCCCGAGTTGCTCTTTCTAGAGACCAAATGGTCTTCTCTGATGAGTTACGGTCTGACAGCAGAGCTTTTGGAAGAGGTGCTGCCGATGGATTCGCCACTGCATCCTTCCACCATCCGCGAGCACGTTTGCCAAGTGGCAGAACGGCTCGAGGAGGAATTAGGCGACGAACAATTCTGTTTCATCGAAGGCTGTCAGCGGGACTGGACCCACTTGCCACAGCCCGATGGGCCACTGACGGTGGGCATCGATGGCGATTATATTCGTGGGCGCAACAAAGAAGGATGTTTTGAGGTGATCGCGGGCAAGAGCCTGTTGAGTTTCCGGCGCGAGAGGCAAGGAGAGGAAACGCTTTCCAGCAAGTGCTTCGCCTGGGTCCAGACTTATGACGAGAAACCCAAGCGGCGGCTATTCGAGGCATTGCGCTCCCAGGGTATGCAAATGAATCAGCAGATCGACTTTCTTTCTGATGGCGGCGAGGATGTTCGCAACGTGCAGCTGTACTTGAACCCGGAAGCCGAACACTTGCTGGACTGGTTTCACGTCACTATGCGCCTAACGGTACTGACACAAATGGGCAAGGGAGTACCGGAGAAGATCGACGTGGGCGGCGAACCATACGAACTGCGGTCTCCGGTGCTGACACAGCTGGAGAGTATCAAGTGGTACCTGTGGCACGGCAATGTGTTTCAGGCATTGGATCGGCTGCAAGACCTGGAAATGGATTTGGACGCGGCGGCATTTGACAGCAAAAATGAGACATTGCGGAAGCTCCTGAAGGGGGTTGAGGAATTGCACACATACGTGGAGTGCAATCAGAACTTTATACCGAACTACGGAGAGCGCTATCGCAACGGGGAAAGAATTGCTTCCGGCTTTGTCGAGTCGGCGGTCAATCAGGTGATGAGCAAGAGAATGAGCAAGCGTCAACAAATGCAGTGGACACAGCGAGGTGCCCATCTATTGCTGCAAACGCGGACCAAGGTATTGAACAACGAACTCGATGAGGTGTTCCGCCGGTGGTACCCGAAATTCCGGCCACAACCGCAAGAGCGGGAAGCAGAACGAAAGGCGGCCTGACCCCCGACTTTTTGGCGCGCTCCATTTACCTTATACGCGGCCACAAGGTCACGCTTGACTCGGACTTGCCGAGCTGTACGAGGTGCCAACAGGGAAGGCCTGACAGTTTTCGGGCAAAGCGGGAGGATGTCGCCATCTACCGTCCGCGGTCGAAATCGTCGATGACCGCTTTTAACAATTCGGCTTCGTTATAAAGCGGGAACTTCTGGTGGGCTGCTTCCAGGTAGCGAGTGAGTTTCCGGCCATCGCCCAGGAGTCTATTCATGAGCCGCTGGCGCAACTCGCTGGTCTCGTCCTGCTGCAACTCCCCCTTAGTCCTTAACCTGTTAACTTCGTTCCTGGCATAGTGGTACTCCCCGTCCGTCAGATAGCCCAACCGGTGCCCCTGCCGGTAAGCCATGCCGGGGTTGCTGCGGTAGCCGGAGATAAACACCTCCCCGAGCCCCAGGACGAAGATCGCCACATCCGTCAGCCGTTCATTATCGTCGGTCCCGGCCTCCCGGATGCCGGACGCATGCAGGACATAATGGCAGACCTCATGGCACAGGATGGCCTTCGCCGCCGCCGGTTTTAGGAGAAAGTTCTGGTCGACCTCAATCCGGACCCAGCCGTCCTCCTCGACAAAGCGGCCGGCTGCCGAGGTCAGGCTGGTGATCGTCACCCGCGGCGTCAGCCACGGCACGTTGAGGGTGGGCGCGACCCGGCGGATGTGGTGCAGCATGGCCGTCGTGTACTGCTCCAGGCTGTTGGCGTTGGTATTAAGATTTGCCGCGAAGTCGAAACCCTTGTGCTGGCCATTCCGGTACGGGCCCCAGGATTTGGTGATGAGGCGTTTGATCTTAGCGTCGAGTTCAGGGCGAGCTGGCAGCTGGTTATGGAACGGCTCACCAATAACCGGAGGGTTCCTTAAAGCGAATAAGAACGCCCTGCCCTTCAGCAATAAAGCATACACCAACTGTTTAATGTCCCTCTGCACACCCCGGCTCCATCAACGCCCTTCAGCAATAAAGCATAGACCAACTGTTTAACCCGGATTTCTCAAATAGGCCTAGCGGCAGCGTAGCTGCGAAAAATTACTGTAGCGTATTGTACGCAAGCTCGGCCAGCTCCGACGTAATCTTAATTGCCTTGGCTAGAAAGCGGAAAACGAGACGCAAATCAGCCAAAGAATCCGAGCTGAATGGTCGGCTATAATACGGAACTACTAATTCGGTAAAGGTGAATCCAGCGTTGCGACCAGTTCGGAATGAAAGTCCGGAGGCAAGAACGACGAAGTTAGTCTTCCGTCAATTCTGAATGGATTGCACACTCGGCTGGATTTACTCACTCCGGATCAGGATTCACGATTTCCCGCAGTCTTTATTCACTGGATGGCAACATGCACAACATACCCGAAAGGTTCTGGAGATGATTGAGGCATCTGGCGAGATCACCCAGCTACTACATAGAGTTCGAAAGGGAGACCGGCAAGCGCTGGGCGAACTCTGGCAGCGGCTGCATCCGGAGCTGCACCGCTTGGCCGAGCGCTATTTTCGGACCGAACGACAGGGACACACGCTCTCCCCCACCGCTCTGATCCACGAAGCTTATCTGGAGTTGGTAGATCAATCGGAGAAAGCCTGGCAAAGTCGCGCTCATTTCGTGGGTGTGGCCGCCCAGGTGATGCGGCGCATCCTGGTCGAGTATGCTCGTTCGCATCGAGCCCATAAGCGGGCGGGGGCGCACCCGAACATCAGCCTGCACGAGGAACTGGTGCTGGCCCCCGAGCGCGCCGAAAAAGTGCTCGCGCTTGATGAGGCGCTGGAGCGGTTGGCCGCCTTGGATGCGCGGCAGAGCCGGATTGTGGAGCTGCGCTTTTTCGGGGGACTCTCGGACAAGGAAACAGCGGAGGCACTCGGTATTGGCGTGCGCACGGTGACCCGCGAGTGGAGTATGGCCAAAGCTTGGCTGTATGGCGCGTTGCAGCCGTCGGGAGGGTAGGGTGAGTCCGGAACAATGGCAGCACTTGAAAGAACTATACGCGGCCGCGGTGTAGTGGGATTTTCTGTATAGCTTGGTGTTGGTTAAGAGTG
>JBJMGJ010000243.1:0-3479 GCA_045807965.1 Bryobacteraceae bacterium
AATCCGCCTGGATCGCCGATAACAAAGTGATGCCTGGCACTGAAGTGCCTGTGAAGGTCTTTCTCAAGCCGTATAAGGGTGATCGACTGGAACGAACAGTGAACGTGAAGATTCCGGCCGGCCTCACACGAGGCGAACACCAGATCCTCTTCAGCGACGGGGAAACGCTGAGCCGGTTCCAGAATATCGCCAGCTCGCTGAACCGGATTGAGGATATCCCGCAAACGGTGGCGCTCCTGAATGACGAGCGGAAAAACAACCGGGTCTACGTCTCTCTGGTCGAATCGCAGCCGACGGTTTACTCCGACGAGAAGGTACTTCCCAGCCTGCCGGGATCCGTGCTCAACGTCATGCAAAGCGGCCGGGCAACGAATCATCAGTTCGTGAGTTCGCCCGAGAGCGCACACGAACAGACTTCGGTACCCTTCGATGTCGTCGTAACCGGCAACTACTCCCTGAAAATCTTTGTGAACTAGAAGGTTCTCACCTAATTAATGCTTACTCATCCGGCTTTCCGGCGGTGCGCGACACTGTGCGCGCTTTTCGCCGCCTGCACTTCGGCTTTCGCCGTGGAAACGCGCGTGTGGGACCAATCCAGCCAAGCTGAATTCGCTCGCGGAACCACGAAAAACGTTTCTATCCGCAGTGACGGTCACATTTCCCTCGCGCCAACGACGAAAGAGCTGGACAGCACCTCCATTCCCTATCTCTGGGCCGTCGTTCAGGACTCCAAGGGAACCGTGTATTACGGAGGCGGCGCTCCAACGGGTGCAACGACCAAGATCCTTGCCCTTTCGCCGGGCGGCAAGCCTCGCGTTTTAGCCGAAGTTCCCGGCCTGGAAATTCACGCGCTTGCAGTTGACGCGCAGGATCGTCTCTATGCCGCCGTTCTGCCGGACGCCAAGGTCTATCGGATTGATTCCGCCGGCAAGCCCCAACTGTTCTTCGATCCCAAAGCCAAATACGTCTGGGCCATGCATTTCGATCGTGAAGGCAATCTGTTCCTGGCCACCGGCGATGCGGGAATCATCTATCGCGTCACTCCGGATGGCAAGGGCGAGAAGTTCTTCGATTCAGAAGAGACGCATGTGCGATCGATGATTCTGGACGGCAGCGGAAACCTGATTGTTGGAACAGAGCCGAGCGGCTTAGTTCTCCGTGTCAGTCCCAAGGGGCAAAGCTTCGTCTTGTACGAAACGGGCAAGCGGGAAGTGACCGCCGTCGCCGAACATGACGGGCTGATCTATGTGACCGCCGTGGGAAACAAGTCGGCACCCGCAACCGTGACAGGCGCGCCTCCGGTTCTTCCCTCCACGCCTCCTCCGGCGAATGCCGCCGGGACGCCTCGCGCGGGAACCAATCCGCCGAGCTTGCCACCGCCTGTCGGATCACTGACTGCATCGGTCAGCGGCGGTTCCGACGTGTATCGAATTGACAAAGAGGGCTACGCCGAGAGGATTTGGAACTCCTCGACCGATGTGGCGTATGCGATCTCCTTCGACGCAAATGGTAAGCCGCTGGTCGGCACCGGCAACAAAGGCGTCGTTTATCGTATCGATTCCGATCAGCTTTCGACTCAGTTATTGAACATGCCTCCCACCCAGATCACAGCACTCCTTCCCGGGAAAGGTGGTTTGACCTATGTGGCGACTGGGAATGTGGGGAACCTTTACTCAATGAGCAGTTCATTAGAGGCAACCGGTTCGTTGACAAGCGAGGTACTAGATACGCATGACTTCGCTTACTGGGGAAAGGCGCACCTCACGTCTACAGCGAACGGCGGAAACATTGTGCTCGAGGCTCATAGCGGCAACTTGAACAACCCCGGAACTAACTGGAGTCCATGGAAGAAGGTTTCTGTGCCGAAGGAAGGGGGACAGGTTGAGGCTCCGCCCGCGCGCTTCCTACAATACCGGCTCACATTGAACTGCTCGGCAAATGCGGCGTCGCCCGAACTGAGTGCCGTTGACATCGCTTACCTTCCGAAGAACATCGCGCCGAAGATAGGCGCAATCGAAGTCGCGCCCTTCAATTACCGTCAGCCGCCCAGCAATTCAGCCCTTGAACGATCCGCGTTGCCATCGGGTTCACCTTCCACTCTGACGCTGCCGGCAGTTGGCCAGAGACGTTCGAATGCGGCTGGCACTCTGGAAACGGCAGGCAGTTCCACGCTGCAGTACAGCAAGGGGAGCGTGACGGTCCGTTGGAATGCCAACGATGCCAATAGTGATCCGCTTGTCTATACGGTGGAAATTCGCGGCAAAGATGGGGGAGCGTGGAGGCGACTAAAGGAGAACCTTTCTGATCGCTTCTACGCTTTCGACAGCAGCGCGTTTCCCGATGGAGAATACGTCGCGCGAATCATCGCCACTGACGCAGGCGCTAACATCCCTTCCGAGGCACTGACTGGCTCGCTTGAGAGCGATCCATTTACCATCGACAATACTCCGCCCGAGATCGTGAATCTCAGAGCGGCGGCGGCGGCAAATTCAAAACTTCAGATTACCTTCACGGCAAAGGACGCTTTGAGCTGGGTCGATAAGGCTGAATACTCGAGAAACGGCAGCGATTGGACACTGTTAAATCCTGTCAATAAGGTCACCGATTCGCAGACTTTGAGCTATCAATTCGAAACTCCCGCGGGCGAAACGATTGCTGTTCGCGTGTTTGACGAAGACGACAACGTCGTCGTAAAACAAGTTCCTGTTCCCTAATGGCGATCCGCGCTAGTTCGCGGCCGAGACATTACTCTTCTGAACGTCGTGCGCGACCTGAGGAAGTACGTGTGCGAAGATCTGCGAGACCGCATAGGGCTCGGGTTCTTCCAGACTCGAGTTATATGCTTCGTGCAGAAACAAATCAGAGAAACTTCCGGTCTGAGAGGCCTGTTCAAAGCTCGTTGCAGTCCTGACGAGTGAGTCGGCCTGATCCGGATCCTCGGTGCTTGTCGCGGCCGCGCGCAGGTGTTGTGCAATGGTCGCAGCATTCTTCTGAAATTGCGCCGGGTTGTTTCGACTCAACGTTTCGAGCCCGCTAAAGAGTTGGGCTCGCGGCGAGATACTCGCGATGTCGATATGGGCGTCGCTGACGGAATGGACCGATTGAGATCCACTGATTCCCGCGATTCCGCCGGCCTGCCCCGTCTGGGCGTGATTCACTCCATCCCAAAGGTACGTTCCCAGGCCCGACGTGTAAACTGCGCTCATGCCAAATGTTCGGGACGAGTAAGTCTCGTCCAGTAAATGGGTACGGAACAGGCGGAAAAAATCTCCCCCGCTATAGTGAAAGTAGCCCCGCTCGCTGCTCCTCAGTCAATGAATTTTTCGTTGTTTCACATGCCTGAAGCGGCTGCAGGTACCCACGCGCCAGGCGTATTGCCTTTCCGCGAGTCGCTGCTCGGTATGGGGTTCATCTTCAACAATCTGAACGTAATCGGACGGGAGTTGGCCGGTCGCGGGCGGTTCGGGATTACAACCGCG
>JBJMGJ010000244.1:0-12722 GCA_045807965.1 Bryobacteraceae bacterium
AGCCAATTGTGGACCATGGGGCTTCGAAGGTTGGGGTCTACGGCCTGGAGCGAGACACGAGCACCATTGATCCCGTTCTGCGCATTCAGGCCAACCTGAAGTGCGCGGTCAACAGGATAACCATAGTAAGGCTTCGATGTATCGCCCAACGAGTAGTTGAAGGTCGGGCTGCCGAAGAAGTAGCCCAGGATTGCCGTTGCGCGAAACGGTGGATTCAGCCGGTAGTTCTCGGCGGGAAGCGTTGGGATACGGTCATACGAAATCCCGTACCCGGCGCGCACGACAGTTTTGGCGTTCCCTCTAGTGTCCCAAGCCATACCCAATCTCGGTGCGAAGTTCGTATTGTCGGTCGGGTAAAACTGCGAGACGCTATCAACCTTGCCATTCGCGACCCGCTGGGCATAAGTGTTCCCGCTTCCGAAGATGAAGTTTCGGAGCGAATTCTGCTTGTCCGTCATCGAACCGTAGTTCTCGTATCGTAATCCGATGTTGAGCGTGAGTCTTCGGCTTACCTTCCAATCGTCGTTGATGAAAAGAGCCCACTCGTTGAAGCGAAGCTGCGTGTCCACAAGTGCCGGTATTCCCGTGCGCGGATCCACCAGCCTAGTCATCTGCAAGGGTGAATCTGTGACAAACGTCATGATGTTCGCAAAGTCGTACTGCGGAATGTAATTGGGCGTGTTGTGCGCACCACCGTAGAGCTTGCGTAGTTCTCCGCCGATTTTCAGACTGTGAGACGACTTGATCAGCGAGTAGACATCCTTGAAGTTGTAATTGGTTTGGGCCCAACCTCGCGGCCAGCTGCCAAGTTGGCGCATGCTGATTCCCGGTGTAACGATCTGCGGGATTTCGAGATTGTTCGGTGTAGATGGCGTCCCGACGAGTCGAGTTGCTCCGACACGAAATTCATTGAGCTGATTCGGGCTGAACACATGCGTTTCGTTCAGATTGAGAAACTCGGTCATTTCATTCAGCGGTAGGTCGAACGCCGGTCGGATAGTCCCATTGACTGAGTCGTTCCAGGTTTTGAATCCTGTGCCGTAGAGCCGGTCTTTGCCGGGCCGCAATTCGTGATCGACGCGAAGGCTAAATTGATTGCCATCCCGCTGGTAACGCGGCACAAAGGTTGCGCTCCCGACGTCGGGAATCCCATCAGGTGGGCCGAGAGTGTTCGGCCCTACTCCCGGACTTCCCACGTCCCGAATACCGGAAGTCGGATTGGCAATGGGCTGGAACTTGGAAAAGAATTGTGCGGCAATCGAGTTGGGCCTTGTTCGGAGTACGTAATCCCGAAGCTGCGGCGTTTCGACGACCACAGCCTGTGCTCTTCCTCCAGATTGGCGTAAGGCCTCGTAGCTGAAGAAGAAGAATGTCCGGTTCTTTACGATCGGCCCTCCGAACGTGCCGCCCATAAGGTTTCGACGGAAGACGGGGGTCTTTGCCTCGAAAGTGTTCCTCGAAGCCAGCTGATTGTTCTGGTTGTAGAAGTGTGCCGTTCCGTGGAACTGGTTAGTTCCCGGTTTGGTGATCATCTGGATCTGCGCCCCTGTATCTCGCCCGTCGACCGCCGAGAAGTTATTTGAGACGACACGAACTTCTTGTACCGCGTCCGGGTTCGGCACGATGTTCGTCACGCCAGGACGGGCCTCACTCGTCACGCTCGTATCGTCGAGCATGTAATTGTTTGCCTCAAACCGCTGTCCACTGGCGTAAATATTCGGTGCCGTCTCGCCCGCGAACGAGTCACCGGGACTTCCGGTGCCGTAACCTGCCGAGAGTCCGCGGCCCGTTACTCCTGGTTGCAGCGCCAACAGATTCAGGACATTCCGGGTATTGAGCGGCATCTCCTGCAGTTCTCGGCTATCAATTTGCCCCGATACTCTTCCCTGTTCTGTCTCGACGAGCGGTGGCGCCGCCTCCACGGTAACTTTCTCTGATATGGAGCCGATATTCAACGCAAAATCGACGCGCGCCGTTTCGTTGAGAGCCACCGTGACCGAATCTCGTTCCATCGACTGAAAGCCCGTCTTCTCAACGATGACTTTGTATTCGCCTGGCGCGAGACTCAAGATGCGATACAGACCATCTGCCGACGTTGCCGCTTCGCGGACGACATCTGTGCTGACGCTCACGACTCGGACCGTCGCGTCCGGAACCACACTTTGCGACTGATCAACAACTGTCCCCTGGATTGCACCATTGAATTGCCCAAAGCACGACTCGCCCGCGCCACAGACAAGAAGCATAGAAATCAACAGAGATCCTAAACGCATTCGTATCACCCCAGTGATAAAGATCGTATAACTGACCGGGGTCAGTGTCCAGGATCAAAAGACCGTTGCACGCTACATGTGCCGTAAACCCGATTCAGCCAAACTGGAGAAATGATCCGGGTTGGGCCTGCTGGCTGGTCGTATAAAGATTGGCGGGGTGTCGTTTACCCGAATCAGCGGCCTCGAAGTTTCAACGAACTCGCGTACATCGCCGGCTTCTTTGACACCGTTGAAATTAACTCCTCGTTCTATGGCGCCCCGCGACCTACGGCCGCAAAGAAGTGGGTCGAAAGTGTGTCAGGGAACGAGAAGTTCCGCTTTACCGCCAAGCTTTTCCACTCCTTTACTCACGAACGAAAACCGGCACCACTCGACGAAAGGGAGTTCAAGGAGGGCATCGCCGGTATCGCGGAGGCGAATCGACTCGGGGCCCTGCTCGCGCAGTTTCCGTGGTCATTCAAAAACGATGGGGAGAATCGCCGGTATCTGGTCGATCTGCGCCGCCGGTTCGGGGAATATCCGCTCGTCCTCGAAGTTCGACATAGCAGTTGGATGGAGGAGGACATCTTAGAATTGTTGGCTGGTCTTGACGTCGCAATCTGCAATATCGATCAACCTTTATTCAAGAGATCGGTTCGGCCATCCGCGTTGGTCACGTCGAAGATCGGCTACGTGCGCCTACATGGTCGCAATTACAAGAGCTGGTTTTCGAAGACCGCGGATGTGCGGGAACGATACGATCACCTGTATTCCGTAGATGAATTGGAACCGTGGGTGGCGCGAAGCAAGGAAATTGCCGCGCAGGCGGATGATACCTACGTGATTACCAACAATCATTACTTGGGGAAGGCGGTGGTCAATGCAGTCGAGATCTCAACGATTCTGCGCGGAAACCCGCAACCCGATCCGTAGGAACTGCTAAACCACTACCCGGAATTGCGGGATTTCAGGAAATGTGGCAGCCCAGCCGTAAGTATTCGGAAATATGAAAGCTTTGGTTTCACATACGATAGAGGAATGGCCTTCGTCAGTCGCCGCAATTTCATCGGACAGTCTCTTCTTTCCGTTCCCGTCGCATCGGCGCTTATGGCCGGTGAGCGGTTTGGCGCCCAAAACCTAGGCGTTCAGCTGTATACCGTTCGCGACATCATCGGCAAAGATCCTCTCAATGTTCTTCGGAGGATCCAGGAGATCGGGTACAAGGAAATCGAGGCCACTTATACGACTCTGGCCGCAATCTCCCCGGTTTTGAAACAAACAAATCTGCGGCCCGTCAGCGTTCATATAGACGAGGGAATCTTCATGGGCGAACCCGGGAACTTGGACCAGGCGCTTGCGAAGGCGAAGGACTTGGGCTTCAAGTTCGCCGTGGTTCCGTACATTGCGCCCGAGCACCGCGGCGGTCCAGAGATGTTCAAGAAGTTGGCGGACAAGCTCAACGATCTCGGGAGAAGGACGAAAGCGCACGGTCTTCGCCTCTGCTATCACAATCACGCATTCGAGTATCAAAAGTTCGGCGCCAATACTGGCCTCGAAATGATGATGAGCGGCACCGATAAAAACCTGGTCGGGCTCGAGTTGGATATCTTTTGGGTAACGATAGCCGGGCAGAATCCGGTTGACCTGCTAAAGCGCTACAACGGGCGTATACCTCTGATCCACTTGAAAGACAAATCGAAGAGCTTCGCGCAAGTACAGTACAACGAGAAGGTTCCGAAAGACACTTTCAAGGAAGTGGGCAACGGATCGATTGACATGGCGCCGGTGATCAAAGCGGCGGAAGCGGAGGGTGTTGAACACTACTTCGTCGAACAGGATCAGACGAGTGGGGATCCGCTCGAGAGCCTTGCCACGAGTTACAAGAATCTTTCAGCTTATTTCGGTTGAGCTTACGTTATCGTTGTTGTCGAGTGTCGGCCGAAAAGCGAGTCTGGTGCAGGTCGGCGAGCGCCAGTCTGGACGGCACTAAGCGCCCGTCGCGTTTACTCCAGAGCTTAGCCGGCGTATCTTGAATGAACTCACGTTGCGTCTTCTCACGATCACGCTGACAGATTCGTTTGTTGATGGTGTAACGAATTTCGCCGTCCGGGCCTAAGATAATCGTGGAGCCGCCGTAGAAATCGTA
Organism: Bryobacteraceae bacterium; assembly: GCA_045807965.1. Taxonomy (GTDB): domain Bacteria; phylum Acidobacteriota; class Terriglobia; order Bryobacterales; family Bryobacteraceae; genus Bog-105. The sequence goes on from JBJMGJ010000244.1 coordinate 4,399, forward strand.
CGGGGTTCCATCCTCGGTATGCGCAGTCCGACGCTGAGTCACCTCAGCAATCAGGTCGAAAACGATCTGACCATCAGGTCCTATTCTTCGCGTAGAACGAATTGACTGGACGCAAGGCAGATCCACGTCTTGCCAGACCCACTCTGCCGCGTCCCGATCGACCAGACCAAACAAATCGTAGCAGCCTGGTTTCGTGATGAGGCCGCCTAGTTCGGAGGCTTGTCTCTTGAGCTCTTTGATTCCCGCGGCATTAGCTGGATCTCCACGAAACCGAAGCCGGCTGAACGTCAGACTACTCCATCTTGGTATCCGGCGCATCGGTTCGCGCCACACCAGAGAGTCCTCCGAAAGGTTATCGACAAAAGGCGGGTAGATGCCTCGCACACGAAACGCGTCAATGAGCGCCTCGCGGTAATTCCAGGGGTCATCGGGAACCAGCGCCTGATCCGCCGTGATGATTGCTCTTAGATACTCGCCGAATTCTATGTCTACCGGCGGGCAGTAATCAATGGCGCGGATGCAAATGGAAAGAAACTGACTCGCCAACTCGCTAGCTTCCTTCGCAAGCAGGCCAAGCAGGTCCGAATTCAGTTCTCCCGCGGGAAGGATGCCAGTGCCATTTGTCGCCAATCGCAAATAGCGCTTGATTTTTCTTTTAAAGACAGTATCGAAAGCATCGAACACGGCGGCTACAAGAACGGACCCGCGTTCGTGAGGCTCATCTGAATTGCGCCTGCGCCGCACCTCCTGGCCGGTTAAATCCTTATCAAAAGCGCGCCGTAGACATTCGCCGAGCCCCGTGGTTTGACTGAACTGGCGAGCGAGGTCCACCAGAGAAGTTGCCTTGGCCAGGTCTCCGCCAGATTTGCTTAACGCCGCGAGTACGACTTCGCGGTAGCTGAATCGCTGCAGAAACGCGACCAGGTCCGCGAAAGCCTCATGAAAAGCAAGAACATCGGGATTGCTTGGAATCGTCAGAGACGAACGCAGCCCATCCAGAAGCGCATGGGTCACCTCATGGGCCACGATGTCATGAGAAAGACAGGTGAAGACAGTTCCATGAGGGATGTTCCGACCCTCGACCGTATCGGGAGCCTTGAAATAGCCGAACAACAGCTCGCCGGTCTCCCTGCGGTAATACGAGTTCTGCTCATCCATGCCGTGCGGCCTGATCACGAGACGTCGAGTCGAGATGGCCCCCGAGCGTTTGTCGAATCCCCATGCAACGGGGCGTCCCAGCGCGGTTCGAAATACCGCGTAGATGCTGCTGCAGATCGCATAGACCATCTGCTGTCGAAACTGCGGGTTTGACGGAGAGGGCTCCAAACCCTGCCGGATCAAGACCTCGGGTGCATCCAAGTCAACTGGAGTATTCGAGCGTGAACCGTCACGGTCTACGACGGCAAGTATGCTGCCGATGGGTCCGGGCCTCAATCGTTCATAGGGCACGGTCAATACGGAGACGGCGCCATCCAACCTTGAGGCATTCGGATCCAGCGTAAAGATTTTCAATGGGCGGAACAGCGGATCGCGGCCTTTGCGCTCGTACGGCTTTCCTGCAACCGCCCTGGTGACGCCCGGTCCTATGGTGAACTTGCGTCCTTCGCCGCCCGTTTCGGGCGCGCGCTGATATCCGGCCTTTCCCGCACTCTGGCTTTGCGCGATCGCCTTTGCCGCTTGCGTGACATTAGCTCGCGGACCGGCGGAGCTGCCCATATGCTTCTGCCTCCTTAGCGCGCCGCGTCCAACTGATCCGCCACTGCGCGGAGTGTTTTTGCAATCAATTGCGCCGAAAGGCGTGGGTCCGACGGCGCAGGTTGTTCTTCCACTCGGGATGCCGGCTTGGACGTCGCCGTCGAGGCATCAAGCGGCTGCAAAAACGGCGACTGAAAATAAGCGACTGCCCCGTCGAGCTCCGGATGTTGCCGCGCGCCCGATCCGAAAGCCGCGACAACCTGCGCCTTAAACTGCGTATTCGAAACCGTTCCTGTTACTTTGCGGATCAGGTCCGTGGCTCGCCTTGTAAAGTCTCCTTGCCCATTCGTTTCCATGGCGGATTCGGAGCGTCCGCATGCCGCGAAGGAGATGTCCCGCTGTATCCCCCGCTCGTTCGTCGCAGGTAATAAGTGCAGTCCTCGCTTTGCGGCGAACTGGTTATGCAGCGCGATTTGTGCAGGCGTCAGGTGGATAAAACGAGCCCGGCTCGTTGTGCCGGACAATAGTAATCGATCCAGGTCCCCCGAGTGGCAGCAATCGAAGAAGCACGTAAAGTTGACACCTTCCGGAATGCTGTTAAACACGGCCGCGAGTTGTTTGTCTAGAAGCAGTGCGCCCGTGCTGAAGAAATCGAACGGCACGATGGCTTCGTCCGGCTCTCGGCCTTCACCATGCGGAATGCTGGTTCCGTGTCCTGAGTACTGAAATACGATAACGTCACCGCGCTTACTCGAAGAAATCAAGGACTTGAGGGCTGAAAGCAACCCGTCATACGTCGCATTCGCATCAATGATCAATTGCGTTTGAAATCCGAGTGACGCTAATGTGCGAGTCCAGAGTTGGGCGTCGGGAACGCATCCATAGAGTTGGTTAGCGCCAGGATACGCGTTAATGCCGACGCAGATAGCGCGGCGCTGACCCCCTCCCGCAAAAGCGAAGTCGCTGGCGCCCGGCTGAAATATGGGCGTTTGTGGAGCGGCGCCGTGCAACAACGCGGCGGAAAGAAGCTTCGTTGCAATTGCCGGTTGTTTCAGCTCCATTGAGCGACCACCCTGTACCAGCGCGGCCGACGTTTTGATCGGAACGTTGTCGCTAATGGCGAGAATATGACGCAGCGCGCTCTCCATTGTGCAGGCATCATCGTCAAAGCCACCGTGGCTGAGGGAGCGCGATGCTCTGAGTCCAGTGGTTTTTGGCGTTTCAGACCAAATCGCCTCCGCTTTGGCCTCCCCACCTCCTAAGCCAAAGAAGTCCTTCAATTCACTATCTCGCCACACGCATTCTTCAAGCCCTAGAATCGGGGTTGCGCGCTTATCCTCAAGCGCATAGTAAATGAGGTACAGCAACGACTTGTGATAGACGCTAGAGCAGTTATCAGCTTTCTCGAAGGTCTCCTTCATGCTGTACATGACGAGCTTGTCAATGCCCGTCCCGCTTTTCACGATTGGGTAGAGCGTGCGTTTGAACGTGTCCACCCGAATCGCGGGGGCGAGGAATTGTAGGGTTTTGAAATTGCTTACCCCCGCTTGTAAGGCTGCGGGAATGAAGTAAGCGTGGAAGATGGATCCGGCACTGTGTCCAATGGCATGAATATCGACCGAGTTGCCCGCGCCCAGCTTCTTCAACAACTCGGAAACTCTTTGTGCAACATATTGTGCTCCGCCTTCCGGCATTCCATCTCTGGCTGGACTCGAAGCCAACTCCGCGTTTCGTTTCATTCCGCCCCAGATCAGCGGACCGCCTAGCAGACGGGCAACTCCTTCCAAAGCGGGATCGGTCGTGTGATCAAAGAAGTCGCGCGCGCCCACTGATACCGACCGCTGTTGAATGCCTTGCAGCAGGTTGCCAATCGTCTGCCAGAATCCGGTTTGCCAAACGAAGTAGATCGGGTAGACGTGGTTCTCTTTCCACCACGGAATGTGCTGCAAGGCCATGTTCAATCCGGCCGCCTCGTCCGTCAACCCGCCGTGTGCATAGAAAACAAGGTTGGGCTTTTTTCCTTCCAACTCTTTGATCCAGTCCGGAACACTCTGCTGGAAGATCCTGTCCACATCCTCAGGCTTGGTGCTGTATTGATCATCTTGCGAGAACTGGCCTCCGTTCAGGTTGATCACGTGGTCACGGAGCGTCGTCAGATCTGCCGCAGTCAAACCTCGCGAGACCGCGGCCGTCGTGGTCTGAGTAACATCCCGGTCATCACCCGTGGTCTCGCCGGAAGAATCGTGGCTGGCCTCTCCAAGTGAATCAATTAGTTGCCGAATTCGTCCTACGAGCTCGTCCGACTCGGCGGGAAACGCTGTATTCGCATAATCGAACGCCTTCTTTTCGGCAATACGCTGCAGATCCGCAAGCTGCTGGAGTAGTTCGCCTTTTTGAAAATGCTCTGACCGTTCCGGCATAGACATTGTTATATGCTATCGACTGCATATTGGCATCAACATGCGGTGCGTTCTGTGTAAATTGGCCATTTGGCGTATGAAATCTCGTTGTCACTCACCATTTCTCCTGACCGTTTTCGGCTGCGGTTTGCTGGTTTGTAATGCGCTTATGGAGGCGAAGGATGCGGGGGAACATTGGGTCGGAACCTGGGCTACCGCTCCGATGAAGGATGCACCGAATCCGCAGTCTGGGGCCGCTCCAGATCTCACCGGCTGCACGCTGCGGCAGATTATTCATGCATCAATCGGCGGCAAGCGACTTCGGGTGAAGCTTAGTAATGCCTTCGGAACAGCGCCATTGAAACTAGCTTCGGTCCACGTAGCCGCAAGCGCAGGCGAGAGCGCAATCAAGTCAGGAACTGACAAGGCGTTGACATTCAATGGGCAGGCGGCCGCTACAATCCCGCCCGGCGCTCCACTGGTATCTGACCCTGTCGATTTCAACCTCCCCGGGCTGGGGGATCTGGCCATTTCTATCAAGCTTGACACCGTTCCGAGCGAGATCACAATCCACAGCGCTTCTCATGCCACGTCTTACTTATTAAAAGGAGATGGAGTGGCGAACCCGGACCTCTCTTCGGGAACCCGGATCGAGCACTGGTATTTCTTAAGTGCTGTCGAAGTCGAAGCGAACCGCGCAGCGGGCGCGATAGTAACACTGGGCGACTCCATTACGGACGGAAGCAAATCGACAGTCGACAAGAACCAGCGGTGGCCCGACGTGCTGGCTAGGCGGCTTCAAGCCGAAAAGAAAACAGCTGGCATCAGCGTTCTGAACGTTGGTATCGGCGGTAATCGCATCCTGCACAACGGCGCCGGCGAGAACGCGCTTGCGCGCCTGGATCGTGATGTACTAGCCCAAAGTGGAGTTCGATATCTGATCGTTTTAGAGGGCATCAACGATATCGGCAACAGTGCGCGCGCTCAGAGTCGCGGCGAAGAACCTGTGCATGCAAGCGACCTGATTGCCGCGTTCGAACAGATCATCGCTCGTGCCCATGCGCGTAACGTGCTCGTCTACGGCGCCACAATTTTGCCATTTGAAGGTGCCGGGTATTTCACCCCGGCCGGAGAAGCTGAACGCCAGGAAGTGAATCGTTGGATCCGAAGCGACGGCAAACTGGACGGCTTCATCGATCTCGACGCCGCGACCAGGGATAACCAAAACAGCTCACGTCTGCAGAAGGCTGCCGATAGCGGAGATCACCTGCACCCGCCGGATGAGGGTTACCAGATCATGGGGAAAGCGATCGACCTGAAATTGTTTTCGCGGTAATAGATTTCTGTTGATACCCTGCTGAATCTTTGACGAAAATAGCCGGTTTCAGCGTCTGTTCTAGGTATGGCCGAGAATCAGCTTCTGTCATCCATTGATCAGCAGGATTGGTTGCAACCGGGGGTGGACCGCGCGTCCGAATTGATTAGAGACGCCTTCGAGAGTGCCGGCGCGCAGGGACAGCAAGTCAAGAATGCTCTGCACGGCGTTTGGCTGGGACATCCGCTTCACCCCGCGATCACCGATGTGCCCGTTGGAAGTTGGACGGTTGCGGCGGCAATGGATCTGCTTGAGATTCGAGGCGATTCTAATTACAAATCCGGCGCTGATTTCGCCATTCTTTTTGGTCTTCTAACCTCCGTTCCAGCCGCTGTCAGCGGGGCCACGGATTGGAGCGACACTCAAGGAAAGGCGCAGCGCGTCGGGGCGGTGCACGGAATTCTCAATCTTGGGGCGGCATTGGTCTACGCCGGCTCACTGGCGGCTCGGCGGGCAGAGCGGCGGGGCATTGGGAAGGCTTTGGGTTTCCTGGGATTCGGCATGGTTTTGGTAAGTGCTTACCTGGGCGGAGAACTGTCATATACCCAAAAGATCGGCGTAAACCATGCTCCCGATGTTGAAGAAGAACTGCCGAAGGATTACACCGTTGCTATACCGGAATCGGAACTCATTGAAGGTAAACCGGCAAAGGTGACCGTCGATGGCGTCGATGTCTTCCTTCTCAAGACTCCTGATGGGATCCGCGCACTGGCCAATAAGTGCTCTCACATGGGTGGCCCGTTGTCAGAGGGCAAAGTAGAAAACGACTCCGTTGTTTGTCCGTGGCACGGATCCCGTTTCTGTCTCAACGACGGCCGCGTAGAGGATGGCCCGGCCACAAACAATCAGCCGGTTTTCGACGTAAGGATCGAAGGCGGCAACGTGCTCCTCAGGGCGCCTCAAAGTTAACGCATTTCCGATGAGCGAAAACGGCGTCGACGAGGCCGAATGGCTTGCCGTCCTCGGCAGCCTGCCCGAATGGAACCCGCCCAGCATTCCCACGTTGATTGTGGCTCCGCATCCCGATGACGAGACGCTAGGCGCGGGAGGTCTGATAGCTGCCCAGAGATCCCGTGGCCTCGAGGTTCGTGTTGCAGCAGTCACGGATGGAGAAAGTGCCTATCCGGACGTTGCTGATCTGGCGTCGAGACGCGAAGAAGAGCAGGCGAACGCTCTCGGGCGGCTTTCCGTCCCGCGGGACGGCATCGCAAGATTGCACTTCCCCGACGGAAACGTCTCAAGCTTCGAAGCGGAACTGGAGGAACGTCTGACGCCTATGATCTCGCGCGAAACGCTCGTTGTGGCACCGTGGAAAGGCGATCACCATCCCGATCACGAAGCCTGTGGACGAGTCGCCGAGAAGATTGCGAAACGCTCGGGGGCGACGCTATGTTCGTACTTCTTCTGGATTTGGCACTGGGGAAACCTGGGAGAAATCGGGACCTTGCCTGTTCAGCGCTTCAGCCTTTCGAGTGAGTTGGTACGTGTGAAGGAAGAGGCGCTCTCGTTTCATCGAACCCAACTAGAACGTGAAGGAGGAGATCCGGTTTTGCCGGAACTGCTACTCCGACCAGCGAGACGACCGTTTGAAGTCTTCGCGATCGAATAGTTGAATCCAGATAGGCAGCAGTTGGCGCTCCTGCTACGCGCAAATCCCCTAAAGCACCAGCCGGCTATCGCCCTGTTTTCTGGTGATGTGCTCGCGGTCCAGGTGTTCAAGCAGCGGGATAGCATACTTTCTCGATAATCCTGTCAGTTGCTTGAACCTGCCAACGTCTAGTAATTGTCCGCGCAGGCTGCGTACCTGGGTATAAAGTTTCGCGAGGGCATCGCGGTGCATATAGAGGTCTTCGTTGCCCACCTTCACAAGCACCTTGTCGCGCAAGAGAAGGGTCATCAATCGGCGAAGTTCCGGCTCACCAACTTTCAATACTTCGGCAACGGACCGAAACAAAGGCGCATTCATTCCCGCATCTGAATAAGCTTGGGCCAGAGCCGCCAGTCTCTTCGAATCGACGGGGTTCATCGGAGAAGCAGATCCGCATAGAACCACGCGATCGTTCTGGACACCGATTTTTCCCTCACGTTCAAGCGTTGTCAGCACGAACTGGAACACCACCTCGTTTAGCCCAGTCCGGTGTCTCAACTCGGAGCGCTTCCAACCCGGATTCAGGACATCGGCAGCCTTTGACTTGACCTCAGCTAAGACTTGACTGAGCGCAGAATCGAGCGCCGGAGTGCCGATGAAATGGCTTTCGTTCACGGCAGCCGTCACCTGTTTACTGGCAGTGAGTGAATCCAGCGCATCCTTGATCGATCCCGGCGAGAAGCCCGCTTCCTTCGCTAAAGAACCGGCGGAGATTCCCTCCCGCTGGCGTCGCTCCACACGAACCAGAACTTGTTGTTCGCGCGATGCAGTTCGGAGCGCCTTCAACCATTCGAGCCGTTTCCTTCGCGCAAGCTTCGGAATGGGCCTCGCATCGAGCACTCTGCCGCCGCCGATTGTGACAGGCGGGGAGGGTTGTCGAAGCACAAATCGGTCGCCGGGCAAAAGGACCACCGGCTGGCCTAGCTTTATCTTTGCGAGGCCCGTTTCTCCCGGTTGAAGGACCCGGGATTCGTATAGCGAGATGTTGCCGGATACGCCCGAAGTGAATGCGTGAAAGGTAATCTCGGAGTGGTCCTTTAAAGCCGGAGCTTCACGCAAAAGACTAAGTTCAACGTCGATGTCCGAGACGGCCTCGAAGCTCGAGGGAGCGACCAGAGTGTCGCCGCGCCGGATCTCAGTGAGGTTTACTCCCGAGAGGTTTAATGCTAATCGCGAACCGGCCGACGCCTGCGGACGTTCCTGATTG
>JBJMGJ010000245.1:0-5950 GCA_045807965.1 Bryobacteraceae bacterium
AGAGCTTGCCTTCTTCGATAGTGAACTCGAAGTCCTGTACGTCGCGATAGTGCTTTTCGAGGTTCGTCGTGATCTCACGCAGCTGCCGGTAAGCCGCGGGCATGACCGTCTCCAGTTCGGAAATCGGCTGAGGGGTGCGGATACCGGAAACAACGTCTTCGCCCTGCGCGTTGACGAGAAACTCGCCGTAGAACACCTTCTCGCCGGTCGACGGGTTGCGAGTGAAACCGACGCCCGTCCCAGAGTTGTCGCCCATGTTGCCGAAGACCATTGCCTGGACGTTGGCCGCGGTGCCGATGGAATCAGAGATCTTCTCCATGCGCCGGTAGTATTGGGCTTTCGGCGCGTTCCATGAATTGAACACAGCGTCACGCGACATCATGAGCTGCTGGAGAGCATCCTGCGGGAATTCCTTTCCCGTTTCTTTCTTCACCAGCTTCTTGTAATCGGCGATGATGGCCTTCAGATCCTCCGCCGTGAGATCGGTGTCGAGCTTGGCCTTGATCTTGGCTTTGCGGGCATCGAAAATGTGGTCGAATTTCTCCATTTCGATGCCAAGCGCTACTTCGCCGAACATCTGGATGAAGCGGCGGTAGCAATCGTAAGCGAAACGCGGATTTCCGGTCTTCCTGGCCAGGCCCTCCGTTGTTTGGTCGTTCAGGCCAAGATTCAAGATGGTGTTCATCATGCCCGGCATGGAGAATTTCGCGCCGGAACGCACGCTGAGCAGCAGCGGGTCGTCGACGCCGCCCAGTTTCTTGCCCATCAGGTCTTCGAGCTTGCGTAGAGCTTCGTGAATCTGGTCGTCAACCTCCTTGGGAACCTTGTTACCGTTCTCGAAAAAGAGATTGCAGACTTCCGTGGAGATAGTAAAACCACCGGGGACGGGAACGCCCGCCTTGCACATCTCCGCCAGGCCAGCACCCTTGCCACCAAGGATGTCGCGCATTTTGCCGTCACCGTCGGCGGTGCCTCCGCCGAACGAATATACGTATTTCTTTGTCAAATCGTGTGTCTCCTGCTATCTGCTTGGGCCTTCATGATTGTCACTCAGGCGCTAACGCCTTCCGTAACGATTTCGGAAAAATCAGCGATGACGGAGAACTCAGTTAGCAGGCTATAAAGCAGCGCCAAGCGGTTCTCGCGGATCACCGGGTCGGGATCGTTTACAAGAATTTTATCGAAGAACAAATCCACTCTGGGACGGAGGGAGGCAATATGGGCCAGCTTCTCGCGGTAGGAACTGGTTTCCGCCGCTTTTTTCCGGACCTGTTCGAAGGCATCGAAGAGTTCTTTTTCCGGTCCGGGAACCAGCATTTCGGTTCTGACACCAGCGGCGTGCTCCACCTCCGCCTGCCGCAGAATGTTCTTGATGCGTTTGAAGCTGGCGGCCAAGGGCTCGAAGTCTTCCGTCGGTCGGATGTAATGAATCGCTTCGGTCCGTTCTTCCAGATCGGCAAGCGAACCGAATGGGACCGCGAGCACCGCCTTCACCTCGTCGTACGCGAAAGTACGGACGTCCCGCAGGTAGAAGTCGATGCGCTCGGTCATGAACGTGAGTAGCCCGGGAACGCCCTCGCAGAATCCGGCCAACTCCAGATCAAGTTTTCCCTCAAACAAAATCTTCACGACGCCTTGAGCAGCGCGGCGCAGAGCGAACGGGTCTTTGGAGCCAGTTGGGACGAGACCAATCTTGAAGCACTCGCGCAAGGTGTCGAGCTTGTCAGCCACCGCTACAATCTGGCCTTCCAGTGTGAGTGGGATGGAATCGTCCATGCTGACCGGCTTGTAATGGTCGTAGATGGCGGTTGCTACACCTTCGGGCTCGTTCTGCGCCTTCGCGTAGAGACCGCCGACCACGCCTTGCAACTCGGTGAACTCCTTCACCATGTCAGTGGTGAGATCGCACTTCGCCAGTAAGGCTGCCCGAGTAGCTGTACTCTCGCTCGTATTGAGCGCGCGGGCCAATTCCGCTGCCAGCGCGGTCATCCGCTTCGCCTTCTCTCCGTAGCTCCCGAGCTTTGCCTGGAAGGTGACCTTGTCTAAATCCGGCAAACGATCGTACAACGTCCGGCGCTGGTCCACTTCCCAAAAGAACCGCGCGTCGTTGAACCGCGCACGCAGGACCCGTTCGTTTCCGCGCTGTATCAGGCCGTCGGGGTCACCGTCGGTATTTGTCACGGCAACGAATTCGGGTGCGAGAGACCCGTCCACCTCGGAAACGGAGAAGTAGCGCTGATGATGCCGCATGACCGTCGACAGGATCTCGCGCGGCAGTTGCAGATAGCTCGGGTCAAAACTACCGCGAATAACGGAGGGCCATTCGGTGAAGTAAACGAGCGTTCCGAGCAGATCCGGGTCATGCTGCACATTGCCGCCCAAAGCTGATTCGATACGGTTCCGGCGCTCGTCAGCCCGGACGAGGACGTAATTGCCGCGCAGGACCTTCTCATAGGTGTCCACGGTGACTGGAACGGGCTCTTTCGACCCCAGGATGCGATGGCCGCGCGTCGTGTTTCCGGATTTCACGTCGGCGATCTCGAACGGGATGACCTGATGGTCCAGAAGCGCGACCAGCCAGCGCACAGGACGAATAAAGCGGACGCCGCCCTTGCCGGTCCAGGTCATGCTCTTCGGGAAGTGAATGCCGGCAACGATGCCGGGCAGTTTCTCCCGAAGCGCTTCGTTCGCAAGTTGCCCTTTGACGTGTTGACGGAAAGCGTAGCGTTCGCCCTTGGCATCTTGAATCCTCGCCAAAAGGTCCACCGTTGTGCTTTGCTTTTTCGCAAAGCCTTCCGCTGCTTTGGGGCCGGCCGACAGGTATGGTCCTTGCGCAACAATCTGATTATCGGGGGCGCGGTCCAGCAACCCTGTCGCGAACAAAACCAGCCGTCGCGGTGTTGCCTCGGTTCGCAGCGCATCGCCTCCAAACTCTCCGAAGGCCGCCTGAAACTTGTTCCGCAAATCGGTGAGCGCTCCGTCGATCATCCAATCCGGAATTTCTTCGGTTCCGATTTCGAGCAGAAAATCGGCCACTTACGCGGCCTCCTGTTCCGTCGGATTCTGTTGGGCTACCCAGGCTTCAGCGACGCCGACCGCGAGTCTGCGTACCCGCGCGATGACCGCCACTCGTTCTGTCACGCTGATTGCACCGCGAGCATCGAGCAAGTTGAACAGATTGGAGCACTTTAAGGCCTGATCGTAGGCGGGAAGGACAGGGAATCGGCGCCGATCTTTGCTCTTCGCAAAGAGTTGAAGTAATCTCTGGCATTCCCCCTCGTGCAATTCAAATGCTTTCCAAAGGAAGGCGACGTCTGCTGTTTCGAAATTGTAGGTTGAAAACTGCTCTTCATCGGCCAGCCTGACGTTGGCGTATTTGACCCCGGGCGCCCACTCAATGTCGTAAACGCTTTCCACGTTCTGCAGGAACGCGACAATCCGCTCCAGCCCATAGGTGATCTCCGCAGGTACCAGATCCAGGTCCATGCCGCCACACTGCTGGAAATAGGTGAACTGGGTGATTTCGAGGCCGTCCAGCATCACCTGCCAGCCGACACCCCAGGCACCCAGAGTGGGCGCCTCCCAGTTGTCTTCCTCGAACTTAATATCGTGTTTTCGCAGGTCTATTCCGATAGCCTCCAGGCTTCCGAGGTATTGCTCCAGGACATCATCCGGGCTCGGTTTCAGAATGACTTGCAACTGCTGATGCTTGTACAGCCGATTCGGGTTCTCGCCATAGCGGCCGTCCGCCGGGCGCCTGCTGGGCTGCACGTAAGCAACGTTGTACGGCTTAGGACCGAGAACGCGAAGGAAGGTTTCGGGCGCCATCGTGCCAGCTCCAACCTCGAGATCGTAGGGCTCCTGAATCACAGCGCCGCGGTCGGCCCAATAGCGTTTAAGTTTGAAGATTGTGTCTTGGAAGGTGTCCATCATTGACCGTCAAAGACCCTCAAGCAAAGTTGGAGTGTGGAATCGTCGCTCGGCATGCTCCTCCATCCGCGCGACCAGAAAGCGGCGCAAGTCGCTGGCTGTGTCCTTGTTCCAGGTGCCTCTTGGGAGATCGGAAATGTGATGGCGCAGCATGGTTTGCGCCAGATCTCGTGAAGAATCGCTCAGCGTGCGATCCGAATGAGTCGCGAGATCAGGCAGGAAACCCGAAAGCCGGGTCGCCCAGAGCGAAAAATAGGTGATTGCCGCCCACATCGCGCCAGCAACCCGCGTGTGCATGTAATCCAGGCTCGTGGCAATAAGCCGAAAGAACCGTTCGTTCGGCTCATTCGGCGGAAGCATGTGATCACTGACTTCAGCTATGTAATCGAGCGCGATGCTCGCGTCGAAATCCGTCAAGAGATCGAACTGCGATTGGATCAGGTCGCACCCGTTCAGGTTGACGAGTTCGCGTGTTTCTTTCTGTGAATACGAAACGTTCACCAGTGAAAGCCGTTCTAAGCCGGATCCGAAACTGTTTTTCGGTTTGCGGGCTCTCCGCGCGATTCCTCGCAACTTGCCTTGATCTCGCGTAAAGAAGCTGACGATCAGATCCGCCTCACGGAACGGGTAAGTGCGGAGTATGAACGATTCGCTTGCCCGGGCCGGCATAAATTCAGAACTCGGTGATGCATCGGAACCACCTTCTGCGTGGAGCGTCAGCGGCCAATCGCAACAATAAGTTGTAGCCGGTAGAACTCTCAGAGTAGCAGGTGCTTACTCTTTTTATGGAACAATATTCGCTTGCGGCTCGCCACCTTCGCATTTCTCCCAGTCCTGCTCTGGGCCCAAGACGCTCCCCAGGCGAATCAGGGCGCTCTGGCCGCGCTGCCCCACAATCCCCATCTGCTGCTCTCTTCTCAGCGATTGAAGCGATTGAAGCGTGATCGAGAGCGGCAAACTCTGCGCTGGGCTAATTTCGCGGATCGCGTGGAGAGCGCTCCTGACTCGGCCGAGAGAGGCTTTGAGCTTGCGCTGTTCTATGCCGTGACGGGTGATGAGGCGAAGGGACGGGAAGCTGTTCAGTGGGCAAAGGATCATCCGTGTGAGCGAAGACAGGTAGCACTGATTCGCGACTGGTGTGCCGCTCTGTTTACCGCGGAGCCAGCCAGGCCTTCTTGCCCCCGCGGAAGGGACGGGACGTTATCGGCGCTTCGCGACGAACTGTTCTACAATGCCGCCGCTGGGGAGGATACCGAGTCTGAAGTCGAGCGCGACAGGAGACCTCTGGTCGACAAGCTGCGCGCGGGGAGTCTGGATGATCAGAAGGAGCTTTACGCCGCGATTGAATACCTATCCGCTGCAAGGTCTGTGGAGCGCGTAGACCTGCGGGAGGAGGACCCTCGTTTCTTTTCTTCGCTACCAGTCGAATTGCTTCTCGCGCTTAAGCCTAAGCAAGTAGAACATCCGGATTGGTGGACTCATATCGCGGCCTTGGCACTCGTCAGTTTGGATCCGAATCTGGACAGCTCGCAGTTTCTCCAGGCGTGGGCAATTGAGGATCGCCAAACGATCCACGAAGGGGAAGGCGTCGCGTACGAGTTTCTGTGGGGGGATCCCTACCTGCCGGGCGTGGGTTATCAAAATCTCGATCCCTGGTTATACGATCCGTCGCGAGGCGTCCTGATTGGCCGAACCGACTGGACACCGTCCGCCTGCTGGATCCGCGTGACGCCGGCGGGAGCGGAGGCAGAGTCGTGCCCCTCTGATTGGGAATCGAAGCCTCTTACTCTCGGCCATTTAACACTGGTCCCGAAGCTCGGACCATGCGTCAAATTGCCGAATAGAATCGGGAACGAAAGCATGATCATCTGGAAGGCGCCCCCGCGGAGCAAATTGACTTACATGGATGGCAAGGTTCAGGAAACCACGACGGTTGATGGGGCCGGTATGTGGCGCGTCCCTTCAAACGCCACGGCCCAGGCCTGTACGGCTGCGCCCTAGTTCGATCCGCTTGATAAAC
>JBJMGJ010000246.1:0-3685 GCA_045807965.1 Bryobacteraceae bacterium
GACGAAAGCCGCCTTTCTCGGCGCGAACCGTGTAAGTGCCAACGGCGATGTCAGGCGCGGCAAACTCTCCCGATTCATTCGTCGTCAGCTCCGTCGACTGATTCGTGGCGTTGTTCTTAATAACAATCCTGGCCGCGGGAACTGCCGCGCCGGTCGCATCCCGAACGGTACCAGAAACGGTCCCCCGTTCCGATTGGGCGAGCGCTGCCGCCGTAACAACTATAAGTGTGGCCAGAAAACACAACGGCCGTTTCATCCAACTGGGGATCATGAGACTTCACCTCAAACACGAGTTCCATACCGGACGAAAAAGGGATCCGGCTGGCGCCTTCTAGCACCCTAATATTGCCTAGCCTCCACCAAGGGCTAGTATTGGCGGTATGGCTCAGATTCTATCCAACGGATAGAAAGCAGGTCAAGGCAGCCGGTACTGCCCATTGTTAGCGTACAACCCCCGTGCCGCCGGTGGCCCCGCAAATCTCCCGTTACAATCAACGAGAATGGTTCGAACGCCCTGGGGTGATTTGCCTGTCAGTGACGCGCATGTACACTTCTTCTCTCACACGTTCTTTTCCGGACTGGCAAAGCAGAAGAAGGTTCGATCGGCCGAGGAGCTCGCACCGCTTCTGAATTGGGACATCCCGATGGCGGATCCCGCGCTACTCGCCCGCACCTGGGTAGCGGAACTCGATCGTAACGGAGTCGGTCGTGCATGTCTCATCGCAAGCGCTCACGGCGATGAGCAAAGTGTCGCTTCTGCGGTGGCGGCGCATCCGCAACGCTTCTGGGGGTACTTTATGCTCGACCCCACACAGCCTGATGCTCTGCAACGCGTGAAAGAGGCCGGGGCAAACAGGAATCTGCATTGTTTATGCCTGTTTCCCGCGATGCACACTTATGCGATGACCGATGCCCGGCTGGTTCCGGTGCTTGAGGCCGCATCGGACGCTGGTCTGGCTGTGTTCGTGCACTGCGGAGCCATCAGCGTAGGCGTTCGCAAGAAACTCGGCCTGCCCAGCCAGTTCGACCTCCGCCACTCGAATCCTCTGGACCTTCATCCAGTCGCGCTGCACTTCCCGCTGATCCGGTTTATCGTTCCGCACTTCGGAGCCGGTCTGCTCCGCGAGGCTCTCATGCTCGCTGACCTTTGTGCCAACGTCTATTTGGACACATCAAGCACAAATCGTTGGATGCTGTACGAGTCTCTCGATCTTCGCTCCGTTTACCGCCGCGCGCTCAACGTGGTTGGGTCGGAGCGGCTGCTGTTCGGGACGGATTCGAGCTTTTTCCCTCGCGGTTGGCACAAGACTATTTTCGACGAGCAGACCACCGCCATGTATGAGCTGGGTATGGATGCTCAGGAGGCGGAAAACATTCTGCATCTCAACTTGGAACGGCTGTTCGAACGGCGGACCGCCCGTTTCTCAGGAATCTCTTAGCCGAACTTCGTCACGGTTTGGCCGGATTGCGCGATTTTTCGATACTCGTTAACGGTAAGTGGCTTTGCCTGCAAGGCCGCATGTCTGAAGAGGCGGTGTAGTGTAGACCAACCCTCTTGAAGGGATTTGGGTCTCATGACAAGATCGGGCAAGAATGTTCCTGCGCCCGAACCGGCGGACAAAGGACGGCAAGGACCACAACTACTGGTCGCTGGTGGAAACGGTGCGCACGCCGAATGGTCCACGGCAGAGAACGCTGTGCTATCTCGGCGAGCTGAACAGCTCCGCGCAGGCGCGTTGGCTGAAGACGATTGAAGTCTTCAACGAGCAGGGCGAAGCACGGCAATTGAAGCTCTTCCCTTCGCAAGTAGAGCCGCCGCCGGATGATCCGCAGGTAGCGCGCGTGCTGCTCGATAAGGTGCGCCTGGAGCGCACACGCCAGTTCGGGTCCTGCTGGTTGGGTCTGCAGTTGTGGAAGAGGCTGGAATTGGACCGCTTCTTCGAACAAGTACTGGATGAGCAGGTGGCCGACGTGCCGTGGTCGCGCGTGGCGGCGGTGCTGGCGATCAATCGGCTATGCGCGCCGGGCAGCGAGCTGGCGATCGAGGAGCGCTGGTATCCTTCGACGGCGCTGGATGACCTGCTGGGCATCGAAGAGGGCAAAATCAACGACACGCGGCTGTATCGCTGCCTGGACCGGATTCTGCCGCACAAGACAAAATTGGAGCGGCATCTCAAGCAACGCTACGGAGAGTTGTTCGGTGCCGAGTTCGACGTTCTGCTTTACGACTTGACCAGCACGTACGTAGAAGGCGCGGCGGAGAAGAACCCAATGATGCGCCGCGGTTACTCGCGCGACCATCGTCCCGACTGCGAGCAGATGGTGATCGCGCTCATCGTCAACAGCGAGGGTTTCCCGTTCAGCTATGAGACGTTCGATGGTAACCGCGCTGATGTCTCCACGATGGAAACGATCCTGCGCATGGTGGAGCGCAAGTACGGCAAGGCGCGGCGAATCTGGGTGTTGGATCGCGGCATTGTGAGCGAAAAGAATCTGCAAGCGATTCGCAAACGCGGCGGCCAGTACTTGGTGGGAACGCCGCGCAGCCAGATGAAGCCGTTTGAAAAGGAACTGCTGAAAGATGACTGGACTCAGGTGCGGCCCGATGTGGAAGTGAAAAACGTGGCGATTCCACAAGGCGAGGAGACCTACATTCTATGCCGCACGGCAGGTCGCAAGGAAAAAGAAAAGGCTATCCGGAATCGCTTCTCTGCCCGCATGGAGAATGCCTTGCAGCGCCTGGCGAAAGCCATCGAGAAGGGCCGTCTGAAAGATCGCAACAAAATGGAGCGACGTCTGGGGCGCATTCAGGCCGGCCATCCGCAGGTGAGCGATCTCTATGATGTTGCCGTGCGCGACACACGAGGCGGCATTCGCCTGCACTGGTCGATTAAAGAAGATCGCAAGGTTTGGCGCGGACTGCGGGAAGGCGCCTATATGCTGCGCACCAATCTGCAGGCCGGCACTGCCGAAGAGCTCTGGTCCCGCTACATGCAATTAACCGAGGCCGAGGCATCGTTCCGCGCACTGAAAAGCGAACTGTCTATTCGGCCGCTGTTTCATCAACTGGAACCGCGCGTCAAAGCTCATGTGATGGTCGCCTTCCTCGGCTACGCTTTGTGGGTCACGCTGAAACATCTGCTGAAGCGCCGGGTCACAATCGCCCCGCAGCCGTCCATCAGCGGAGTCACCAATGCGCAGCCATTCTCTGCCATGAAAGCTTTCTCGCTGCTCTCCAGTTTGCAGAGCGCCGACATTGTCTTGCCGACTACTGATGGTCGCGAGATCCGTCTGCGTCGTATTACTGAACCCACCGCCCAGCAGAAAGCTTTCTTGCAGCAGCTCGGCCTCGCCCTCCCCGAACGTTTCGAACCCAATCGCAAATGTAGTGTAGACTCAGCGATTGCCTGAACTGATTCTGAACGACTTAGCTCGTTTTTCACCCTCTTCGTGACGAAGTTCGGCTAGGAGGTCATGGGTGTTTATAAAACTATTGGAGTCACAAGGGCGTGGCTCGTAATCTCCTGTGTCGCATTCTTGTTTCTGCCGCGGCGCTCGCGGAGTTGCACACATTGCTGGACCGATTGCGTTCGGGTACAAAACGCGATAAAGGATCACTGCAACCGGTGCTAAAGGAGCGCACGAATGACATCCAACGAACCTCCGTCGATGATGCAGATGAACC
>JBJMGJ010000247.1:0-9215 GCA_045807965.1 Bryobacteraceae bacterium
TCCTCACCCGGGAATGCTCAATAGACGGTTTGTGCTCCAGCCTCTGCTCGAGATTGCGCCGGATCTGCGATGCCCCGGAACTGGAGCTTTGCTGCGCGATTCGTTGCCGGGGCTCAGAAATCAGGGAGTTTTTGTAGTCCATCCAATGTCTGAATCCTAACCTTGATGGCTCAGCGTTGATAGCTAAACCTCCAGGCGGAGGTAAACCGCACTTTCAGGACTTGACCGCGTCCCATACTTCCGCAATTATGGAAGGAGGAAGCGAGAAAGGGTCGGGAGCGCGAATGCAGAAGGGCTAGTCATCAGCGATGAAACGCTCGCGAACTGAAGCGTCAGGCTCGGGACGGCTGCGTTCGCTGCGAAATGGACCATCTCGACGAGGAGGATTGGACAAATGCCAAAGCTCAGGAATGAACCGGATGTGCTGCGCTACGCGGATATGTTTTCCGCCATGGGAACTGAGCCACGACTCCGCATCATGCGCCTTCTGCTTGCCGCACATCCGACGGGTACGATCGCGGGCGAAATCGGGACCGAATTGGAGATTCCTCCTTCCACGCTGTCGCACCATCTCGAAAAGCTTAAGAACGAGGATCTGGTCAAGGTGCGGCGTGAAAGCACATTTTTGTGGTATTCGGCGAATGCTGATGCACTGGAGGAACTGCTGGGCTTCCTTTATGCCGAATGCTGTACACGCAATAAGGCAATTGAGCCGGCAGCAATCGTCCAACTATGCAGATAGGTCCATCTGCTCAGCCGCTCTGTCGTTGAATTTGGTTTCGAATACCCCGAGGAGGAAAGCGCATGGAAGTTAAAGAAGCAGTGAAGCAGAAGTATGGCGAGGCCGCGCGCCGCGTTAGTGGTGGCAAGATTGGCTGTTGCGGCGGTTCGACAGTGCTCGATGGGTGCTGCGATCCGATCACATCAGAGCTTTACGACGAGGCGCAGGCCGGTCAGGTACCGCAAGAGGCTTTGCTGGCCTCTCTAGGATGCGGCAACCCGACTCTTCTGGCGAAGCTGAATCCGGGCGAAATTGTGCTCGACCTGGGATCCGGTGGCGGCATCGACGTTCTGTTATCAGCCCGCAGGGTTGGCCCGACCGGGAAGGCGTATGGCCTGGATATGACCGACGACATGCTCGCACTCGCCCGGGAGAACCAGCGGAAAGCTGGCATCGAAAACGTCGAGTTTCTGAAGGGTGAGATTGAACAGATCCCATTGCCCGACAACAGCGTGGATGTCATCATTTCCAACTGCGTGATTAACCTGTCTTGCAACAAAGACCAGGTTCTACATGAAGCCTTTCGGGTACTCAAGCCCGGAGGGCGTTTCGCGGTTTCCGATGTCGTGGTCCGGGGCAACGTTCCAGCCGAAGTGCAGCGCAGCATGGAATTGTGGGTTGGCTGCATTGCCGGGGCACTCGAAGAACGTGAGTACAGGGAGAAGCTCACAACCGCAGGTTTTGCGGCGATCGAAATCGAACCGACTCGCGTTTATAACATCGAGGACGCACGATCATTCCTGACCGATCAAGGCGTTGATGTGGACGCAATCGCACCCGCCGTCGCGGACAAGTTCATGAGCGCATTTATCCGCGCTACAAGGCCAGGCGGATGCTGTGGCCCTGGCTGTTGTTCGTAGGCATAGAAAGTGGCAAGTACAGTCCAGACATCTCATCCGTCAGAAATGTTGGGCGGAGGCCAACGGGCCTGCTCGTGACCTTACTCGTGAACTGGTCATTAAGCCGTTCTCGATGGCATTGCTCGCCTGCGCATTTTTTTGGATCTTATTCACGCCATTCATCGCTCCGGCTGAAGCGGACCAATTTATTGCCGGATGCATCATTCTCGCGGCGGCACCTTGTACCGCCATGGTTTTTGTCTGGAGCCATTGACTAACGGCGATCCGCCTATACGTTGGTTCAGGTTTTCCGGGAATGACCTCATCATGCTGGTCTGTTCGTGCCTATTGTTCGGTTCCTGGTTCACGGCGCGTCATCGCTGACAGTTCCGGTTCAAGTCTTATTAAAGTCGGTCATCATTTTTATTGTTGAGCCCCTCGTCGTCGGAACCATCTTGCGGTCCGTGCTCGTTACGCGGGGCGGTCGAGCATGGCTTGAGGGTCAGTTACTACCGACGTTTGCTCCAGTTACGATCGCGGCCCTTTTGGCAACACTGGTTCTGATCTTCGCCTTCCAGGCCGATAACATCACCGGCCGTCTTTCGCACGTGTTGCTCATGGCCGTACCGATCACTCTGCAGGTTTTATTTAAATGCCGGCATTACCTACATGCTGATGAAGTGGCTCAGGGTAGAGCATTCCGTCCCGGCTCGGAGCACTGATCGGAGCATCGAAGTTCTTTGAGCTTGCCGTTGCCACTGCAATCACCTTGTTTGGTCCCGGAGCAGGCCGGCTCTCCCGACGGTTGTTGGCGTATTGGTGGAAGTGCCGCTTATGCTGTCGGTCTGCGCTGCCTGCAATCAGACACGGCATTGGTTTCCACAGCAGCCCGTGGATCAATACCATTGATCTAAATCAGGAGCCGATTCATGTCCAAACAATCAGTGCTGATCCTCTGTACCGGAAATTCAGCCCGGAGTCAGATGGCCGAAGGTCTGCTCCGGCAAATGGCCGGCGACCGTTTTGAAGTCGCCAGTGCTGGAACGAAGCCTAGCATGATACGGCCCGAAGCGATCGAAGCGATGCGGGAGATTGGCATCAGCCTGGAAGGCCATAGATCGAAGTCAGTCGACGAATTTGCAGGTAAGCCGATCGACTATGTCATCACGGTGTGCGACAACGCAAAAGAGAGCTGTCCCATTTTCCCGGCGCAGACCAGCAGGAGCATTGGCCCTTCCAAGATCCGCCGGGGCCAAACGAAGGAAAGTACGAGCAACGCCTCCCCGTGTTCAGGACGGTGCGAGATCAGATGCGTGAACAGTTTGCACATGAACTCGACTCGGGTATTTTTGCTTCGGCAGTTCGAGCGGATTTATCGACTTAGGCGTTGTTCTTGTCGTTCCACACCCGCGAGAGCGACTCGCCGGATCAAGATAATTCCAGGCGATAAGAATCCGGACTTCGCGCCCGCTGCGTTCCAGTGGCACCTCCGTACGTGTTAGGCCAGATAATTCGGGAGCGGCGGCTTATGCCTATATCCCATAGCTGCGAACACGGCTGCGAACACGCCTGCGAGACACAGGTCCCCGGCAGCTACGATGTCAGAACCTAGAGCAACCCACCCGAATTTGCATGGCGCGGGGCAGCACCGAGATTAGCTACGGGCAAAATGTTCACGGTCGTGTAGGGGCGGCAATCGGAGTTGCGACAGTGTCATTTGGCGTTGGCGCCCTGACGTATACGGTCGTCACTCTCTAGCGGACGGCCGATGTCACGCTGCCCGAATCTGTCTTCTGCGCCGCTATTCGATCCAGCAGTTCGTACCGTGGGCGAACGGTATCAGGAGCGGCGTCCGGAGCGGCGCCACTGCCTTGGACGAGATGCATCAGCTGATAGCCATTTTGGGGAGTTGTCGCCGGCCACCTAGGCAGGCCCGGCCCGTTGGGGTCGCCGGTTTTGGCGAAATTGGTCCAGTAGGAGGACATGATGTCGGACAGCTTGCGATCAGCATCGGTCCAGGGCAGATCCTTCGAGTCCAAAGTCTGGAATACGTATTCGATGTCAGCGGAATGATAGGCTCCACGAGTCGGCTTTCCGGCCGGCTGTGGAGGCGCTTGTTCGAAGTGATAACGATACACTGGCGAGCCGCCCGTTTGCGATTGTTCATCAATCCACTTCCACGTGCTGTACGAGATAAACCGATCTCCGGCGAGAGCCGTCGCGGAGTCGTTCATCTGGGCTTCGTTCGCCGCAGGGTACAACTCGAGCAGTTTCTGGGCGTTCTCACCATAGAGAGTCTTAAGCTTGTCCGCGTAGCTGTCGGTCGTATGCGGATCCTTACCAAAAAACGCCGCAGCAGGCTGCTCGTCGGTGTTCCAGCCCGCGAGCAAAGGAATGTGTGCCTGCTTACCTCCGCCGTAGATGTCCCGCGGCAACCCTGGCAGGACGTACCCGTCTATAATCGGCCAGAAACGAAATTGAGATGTGTGCCCTTGCGCCGCATCCAGCAGATCCTTCGATTTCATTGCTCGAAGCGCAGTTAGATTGTTAACACCGAGAGCCCTGGCGAAGTTGCTGCCTTGGCGCTCAGCTTCTCCGAGTGACATAGCCGGGGCATTCAGCATGAATACGGACCCGCTCTCGCCGATCGCTCGCTTGATCAGGTTCTTCGAAAGCGGAGAAGCCATCTGCGCACTTACCGAGATAGAACCGGCGGACTCGCCGAAAATCGTGACATTGTTCGGATCTCCTCCGAATGCCGCGACGTTCTTGTGCACCCAATCGATAGCTGAGGCCTGGTCCATCAATCCGTAGTTGCCGGATGAGTGTTGCGACGACTCCTTTCTCAGATCCGGATGCGCGAAAAAACCGAACACACCGAGTCGGTAATTCATGCTGACAACGACGACGCCTTTCTCAGCAAGTTTTGACCCATCCTGACGGGGTTCGGAGGACGCGCCGGCCGCGAAACCCCCACCATAGATCCAGATCATGACGGGCAGATTCGCACTTGCCGAGGTGGCCGGAGTCCAGACATTCAAATACAGGCAATCCTCGCTGGCTCCAGAGTCGCGGAACACCATGTCGGCATAAATCGGGGCTTGCATGCAGCGAGGTCCGAACGCAGTTGCCTTTCGCACGCCTTCCCAGCCGGACACGGGCTGGGGCGATTGCCACCGTAAGTTCCCGACCGGAGGGGCCGCAAACGGGATGCCCTCAAACACTTGGACTTTGTTATCCGCGCTCGACATTCCTTCCACCAGGCCGGATTGGGTTTGGATCTGGGTCGGTAAGCCGGCGTACATGGTCGTGGCGGTCACTGCCAGCGCAATTGTGAGTAAGGCACCTTTTGTCGTCATACAAAACATACATATCTCCCTCTTAATGACATGCCCGGTTCGGGAATATCGTCACTTTTCTCGAAACCAGCGAAGAACAGTCGCACCATGGCACTACCAAACCCGCCTGCAATCCCACGCTTACAGAGTCAAAATGCTTGATATACTGCAGTCGTTGGGCATTTATGATGAGTGAACAGCGGTTGGGCGATGTTATCGACGATCATTGTATAAAGTGTCGCCGTATCACGAATCATTCCATTGTGTCGTTAGTAGACGGGCAGGCCGCTAAAGTCCGCTGCAGGACGTGCTATCACGACCATGATTACCGGCACGAGATTGCACCGCCGACGAAGAAAGAACTCAAGAAAGCCGAAGCGGAAGCCCAGGCCCTTCTTGCTGCTCAGAATGGCGATGGTGTCATGCCTGAGCCGGAGTCTCCCCAAGAACTAAAGAGCAAGGGCGGACACGCCTAGTACTTTCGGGTATTCTCAGCCCCGAACGTTGATCAGCATTTTCCGCTGTCACAATGCCTGATCTAAGCCATGAGCGTGAAGCTTTAGTCGTTGACATCATCAAGGCCCTACGCGCTCACAACCATCAAGCATTCCTTGTGGGCGGCTGTGTGCGAGATCGCCTTTGGGGCATAGCGCCGAAGGACTTTGATGTTAGTACCGACGCTCGGCCTGACGAAATCAGGTCGCTTTTTCCGGGCTCCGAGCTAGTCGGGGCCAAGTTCGGCGTTGTTCTCGTTAGACAAAGCAGAAACATCTGCGTTGAGGTCGCGACGTTTCGAAGCGAAGGGAACTATAAGGACGGGCGACATCCGGAAGATGTTCAGTTTGAGACGGACCCGGCCCTTGATGCGCAGCGACGTGACTTCACAATCAACGGCTTGTTCGAAGACCCACTTTCCGGTCGCATTTATGATTTCGTCGGTGGACAGGGAGACCTGCGTAATCACGTATTAAGAACGGTAGGCGCTCCGGAACGGCGGTTCGAGGAGGACCACCTGCGATTACTGCGTGGGGTTCGCTTTGCGGCTCGTTTTCAACTCTCGGTCGAGGACGAAACGATGCGGGCCATGCGGCGTTTCGCACCGAAGATCATTGAAATCTCAGCCGAGCGTATTCGAGACGAGTTGGTACGCATTCTCACCGAAGGAGGGGCGCGCTATGGCCTTGAGTTGTTGGACCGCACGGGACTGCTCGACCTGGTTCTTCCGGAGCTAAAAGCGTGCCAAGGTGTCGCGCAGCCGCCCGAGTTTCATCCGGAGGGCGACGTGTGGCAACACGTGCTATTGATGCTTGAGACCATGGGTAAACCTTCGCGTACGCTGGCGTGGGGAGTGCTGCTGCACGACATTGGCAAGCCGCCGACATTTCGTGTTGCCGATCGGATACGGTTTGACGGACACGCGGAAGTTGGGACAGAGATGGCGATCAAGCGTCTGATGCTGCTAAAGGCTTCCAATGATGATGTTGAGCGCGTGTCCTCCCTGGTAGCCAATCACATGCGTTTCAAAGACGTCCCGAAGATGCGGATCAGCACGCTTAAGCGCTTTCTTCGAATGCCTCATTTCGAAGAGCATCTGGAATTGCATCGTCTGGATTGTCTCGCTAGTAACGGGCGTACTGATGTTTACGAGTTCGTCAAATCGAAGCTTGAGGAGTTCAGGGGCGAACAGCTGCGACCTCCTCGATTGTTAACCGGTGATGACTTAATCAACGCCGGATACACACCAGGACCAGCGTTCAAGCGGGTCATAGAATTGACAGAGACGGCGCAACTCGAAGGCGACATTGAAACGCGTGAACAAGCTCTCGGGTTAGCGCGGCAGGTCTTGAGCACGGACGACCAGGTAGTGCGAAACAGGCAGGCATAAATTTGGCTCTTTGTCCTACGACCTTGCGTCAAACCAATGAGCCTAACCGATAAAGGAGAACCGAGCCGAATGGAAGTGATCGAATCAACGAAGACAGATCTTCTGAAAGAGATTCGAAAAGCCAGAGTTGCCAGCGATCAGTTATTTCAGGTTCTAACGCCCGAAGCCCTCTACGAACGCCCTATAGCGGAACGGCATCGAGTTATTTTTTACGTTGGGCATCTGGACGGATTCGATTCCATCCAGATATGCCGTGAAGGACTGGGACTGAAGAGCAAAGACTCAGAATTGGATTCATTGTTTCAAGCGGGCATCGATCCCGACTCGTCGAACCTTCCGACCGATACGCCAGCGGATTGGCCAACGCGTTCGCAAGTCAGCGAATATGTGCGCCGCTGTCGCGAGCATGTGGACACTCATCTGGAAAAGGCGCCCGAAGAAGTTGTGCACATGGCGCTGGAGCATCGTGAGATGCACTTGGAAACACTCGCATACATGTTTCACAACTTCAGTTATGACAAGAAAGTTCAACCGGCAGCGGCTGATCTCCGAAACCCGGGAGCGAGCCCGGTAACGAACGACTGGTGTGAGATTCCGGCGGGAGAGGCTTTATTGGGGAAACCGGAAGACGGAACCTTCGGGTGGGATAACGAATATGGCGAAACAGCAATCCAGGTGCCGAAGTTTCGAATTCAGCGTTACAGCGTGACAAACGGTGAGTACAAGAAGTTTGTCGATCAGGGTGCGCCGGCGCCGCACTTTTGGGTGCGAAAAGGTTCTTCGATCAACTATCGTGGGACGTTCGGTGAATTCCCATTGCCGCTCGATTGGCCCGTCTATGTAACTCAATTTGAGGCACAGTCTTATGCCGATTGGATTGGCAAGACTTTGCCAACGGAAGCGCAATTCCATCGGGCGGCTTTCGGCACCGCAAGCGCCCACAATCGAAATTACCCATGGGGCTCTGCTGAGCCGACGCATGCTTACGGAAACTTTGACGGAAAACGATGGGACCCTGAGCCGGTAACGGCGTCTCTTCCTGGCAGCAGCGCGTTTGGCGTGACACAAATGGTAGGAAACGGTTGGCAATGGACGAGCACGAAATTCGCGCCGTTTCCGGGTTTCCGTGCGCGGGCGGCCTACCCCGGGTACTCGGCTAATTTCTTCGATGACGAACATTACGTAATGAAAGGCGCCTCGCCTCGAACGCCCAAGCGACTGTTGCGACGTTCCTTCCGGAACTGGTTCCGGCGCGATTATCCCTACACTTACGCCACGTTTCGGTGCGTGGAGAACTAAGCTCAATATGCTTGTCTCCGCCCAGCAACAACTGTCCCACTTTGCCTTGGACGTCGCAGAAGGATTATCGCGGCCGGGCCAGAAGAAGCTTGCTCCGCGGTATTTCTACGACGACCTGGGCAGCAGCCTTTTCGAGGCGATCACGCTTCTTCCTGAATATGGACTGACCCGAGCCGATGAGCGTTTGTTGAAGCTCCACGCCGGTGACATTGCCCGTGCAGCCGGAAACGTGGCGATCGTTTCGGAGCTAGGAAGCGGCAGCGGTAAGAAGACGTCGCACATCATCCGCTCCCTGCAGACCAACGGACGCGGCGTTACCTACCGGCCGATCGATGTTTCGAGTCTGGCTCTGGCATTCTGCGAACGGGAACTCGGCACCCTGTGCGAAGTAATGCCGGTCTGCGACGACTGGTTAGGCGGCCTGGACGAAATTGCTCGTGAGCGAACGGGGATCGGTTCCATGTTGCTGCTGTTCCTTGGCAGCTCGATCGGCAACCTCGATCGATGTGAAATTCCGGAGTTCTTGCGTCAATTGCGGGGCCGGCTCCAACCGAACGATTATCTGCTGCTCGGTGCGGATCTGGTGAAGGATCGGGACACCATGATCGCGGCATATGATGATCCGACGGGCGTCACGGCGGCTTTCAATCTGAATGTTCTGGGCAGGATCAATCGCGAACTGGGCGCGGACTTCGATTTACGCTCGTTCGGACACGAAGTTCGATGGAACGAAGCCGAGCGTCGCATAGAGATGCACTTGGTGTCGTTCCGGAATCAGACCGTCACTGTGAGCGCGCTTGATTTCCTCTTCCGTTTCGCGGCGGGAGAGACCATCTGGACTGAATCCTCCCACAAGTTCACAGAGCAAGAGCTGTGCGAATTTGCGACATCGACGGGGTTTGATCCTGTCGCTTCGTGGAACGACTCCGAGTGGCCGTTCCTTGAAGCGCTATGGCGTGTTTGAGACGCCTCAACCTGCAATAAGATCTATACTCCAAATGCCGGCCGGGCGGACAGTGGCAAGCCCACTGTGGCCGAGGCCGCCTTCGTGGAAAATTCAGGAGCTGCGGCCA
>JBJMGJ010000248.1:0-9771 GCA_045807965.1 Bryobacteraceae bacterium
GCCATTTTTTAGATCAATGCGCTTCGTTACAAGGGAGGGTCGCGTTCGGTACAGGCCGGAGATGATCACCTGGCGTACGAACTCTCGTTGACCTTCTCTGACCTGGTAAACCACCTTCACGGTCTGCGTGTCGGGATCCGGAGTCGTCACGTAACGGAAGGTTGCTGCCGGAAAGCCATTCGAATAGTAGTACTCGAGGACGCGGTTTCGGTCGCTGGCGATGTTGATTTCCGAATAGGGCTGGCCCTCGGCTGACGTAAGCTCGGGCATAATAGGACCGAGATCCAGGCGTGATGCCCCCTCGATCTGCAAGCTTGAAACGACCCATTGCTTGCCTGAATTGATTCGGAACTGGACGGACAGGTCGTTGGGCTTCCCTTTATAATTCGGGTCGACGGTTGAGGTCACCTTTACGTCCCGGAATCCGTTCGCCTGATAGAGATTCTCGATCGCCTCCTCATCTTTACTGCGAAAGGCTTCACTGTAACGGCCATAGCGAAGACCCAACGCTTTGGTACGCAAAAACATGCGTTCCTCAAGGGTTTCAGGCAGGAAGTAGTCGTTCCCCACGATGTCGATATTGACAAGCTTTCGCCGGGGACCTGTGGCGATGTAATAGTTGATTACCTGCTCATCGTTTCGAGGCGGTTCACTGCGAAAGGTTACGTCAACATCCGGATAGCCTTTCGATTGGAAGTAATCCCGGAGGTTGGTGGCGCCCTCTGCTAATAGATCGTTATCGACCGAGCCTTCCTGATAAACCGGCACATACTTCCGCAGCTTGCCCTTCGAAATTTTGGCTTCCAAGGCCTTGATCGTAATCCTCGGGCCGGCGTCAATGTTGATGTGCGGTGTGGCACGACCGCGGTCAGCGTCGTAGTCGAGACTTTCGAGATCGACTGACGCTGTCAACCGATTCTTTTTGGCGTATTTCTGCTGAATGCCGTTAATGCCCTTATCCGTTAGCGACTGAGTAACCTTGCGCCAGTAATGAATGAGCGGTATGCGCCAGCCCGTGGCACGAATGATCGTGGCGTCAGAGAGTTTGGTTTCGCCGCTGATGGCTGGCGTATCGTACCTTGCCCGCTTCCCCGAGTCGACCAAGAAACGAATCGTGACCTGGTTGGTATCAGGATCCGTGAGGGTGACTACATTTACTTTGGAACCGAACAACCCGTTATTGCGGAGCTCTTGCTCGATGCTCTTGCGAGCGGTTACGAGATCCGCTTCATCAAACGGAGTACCGAGATTCATCTGTGCATCGCTGATAATAATCGCCCTGCTGGGCGGATCGCTGATGTGGCCCTGAGCGCCAACATGTCCGATGAACCTGCGTGCGCGCGTAATGAAGGTAACCACCACGCCGTTACCGGATTCCCGCGCATCAACCTGCAGGTCATCGTAAAGGCCGGTTGAATACAGCCGATCCAGGGTCGCTGCGACCTGCCGGGGATCCAATGGCTGGCCCGCTTCGACGAGTTGCATTCGAGCGAGGTCACGCGGATCAATGGGTTGACGCGCAGGCCGGTACTCGATTGTTTCGACAATTCTGCCAGCCAGCTGCTGGCCATATACTGGTAGAATTACTAAAAAACCGAGTAAGACGAAAGTAGTCGCTCGGAGCTGATTGTGAATCCTAGTCATTACCCGCCGGTTTACAGGGCTATTCGTTCCATCGGAGACAGTCCTCGCCTGAGCTTTCTATCTGCACAGTCAAACCCTAGGACGCCCGGGAGCTTTTATCTGTTTCTAATGTCGCAGACCCGGCTGCCGCGCTGTCTAACCTGGTGATTGAGTTATGACCGCTAAAGCATTTTGGAAACTTTTGAGGGGCTCCGCTTCGAAATGGCGTGATTGCAACGCGCCGCGGCTGGGCGCTGCGCTCGCTTTTTATTTGCTGCTCTCGCTGACTCCGCTGTTGATATTCCTGGTCGCAATTTTCGGGTATGCATTTAGCGCTGCGACCGCCCAGGAAAAGTTGCTGGCCGAAGTGCACGGTGTCGCGGGACCCGCGGGTGAACACGCCGTCCGAATGTTGATCAGCAACGCAGCGCAACCGAAAAGCGGCCTTTTTGCATCGTGCCTGGCGCTGGCCACGCTACTTTTTGGTGCCTCGGGCGTTTTCCTCGAGTTGCGAGAATCCCTCAATACGATCTGGAGTGCGCCGAAACGCGTATCGGCTACTTTGCATTCCTTTGTTCACCAGCGTCTCTCGTCCTTTGCTATGGTTCTCGGGCTTGCGGTCGTGTTGATGGCATCGTTACTGCTGAGCACGGCGCTCGCTGTTCTTGAGCGTTTCTTCGTCGGTATCTTCCCGATTCACCTGGCAATTCTGAGCGAGGTGGCCAATCTCTTGATCTCGCTCCTGGCAATCTCAGTCTTGTTTGCCCTCATTTTCAAGTACGTACCTGATGTTCCGATCGACTGGCGCGACGTCGGAATTGGAGCAGTATTTACCGCATTGCTCTTCACGATCGGTAAAACAGTGCTTGCCATCTATTTCGGGACGGTGGGTGTGGGTTCAACTTACGGAGCCGCCGGTTCGCTGGTCGCGCTGATTGTGTGGGTTTATTACTCAGCGCAAATATTTTTCTTCGGCGCCATTTTCACCCACGAGTACGCCACGAAATACGGCCCTCGAGCGATTCCTCGGACCAGCAGCCTACCGGCAACTGGACAGTTCAAAGTACGCAGCCAGACAGCTTGAATGTGAGTTTCAGCGGCGATGGGCGCTGAAACGTACGTTAAACTGGAGTTTCCCCCCTTTACATGATTTCAGTCAGCAATGTCAGTATGCGCTTCGGCGGGAAGATCCTGTTCGAGGAGGTTACAACCTCGTTTCTGGATGGCCGACGCTATGGTTTAACCGGACCGAACGGAGCCGGGAAGTCCACCTTTATGAAGCTCCTCTCGGGCGAGTCCGAGCCACAGAAAGGAACTGTGGTGCGGCCGAAAAAACTCGGCATTCTCCGTCAAGATCAATTCGCTTTTGATCAATACCGGGTGATCGACACGGTCATCATGGGCAATCTGCCCCTCTGGAAGGCGCTGGAAGAACGGGAAATTCTCTACTCGAAGGCCGAACTTACGGACGAAGACGGCATGCGGCTCGGCGAATTGGAGGGCGTTGTAGCGGAAGAAGACGGCTACACGGCCGAGAGCGATGCGGCCGTTTTGTTGGACGGTCTCGATATTCCTGAGCCGTTTCACGATCGCAAAATGGGCGAGTTGCAGGGCGGCCAAAAAGTGCGCGTCCTGCTGGCCCAGGCGCTTTTTGGCCGGCCACAAGCGTTACTACTCGACGAGCCCACAAACTACCTCGATTTGGAGTCCATTCACTGGCTCCAGAACTTCCTGACGCATTACAACGGATCGCTAATC
Organism: Bryobacteraceae bacterium; assembly: GCA_045807965.1. Lineage (GTDB taxonomy): Bacteria > Acidobacteriota > Terriglobia > Bryobacterales > Bryobacteraceae > Bog-105. The sequence continues at coordinate 3,382 of JBJMGJ010000248.1, forward strand.
GTCATTTCGCACGATCGGCACTTTTTGAATAGCGTCTGTACCCATACCGCGGACATCGACTACCAAACGATCATCACCTACACAGGCGGTTACGATGACATGGTTCTCCAGAAGACACAGGTTCGCTCACGCATTGAATCCGAAAACGCGCAGCGCGAGAAGAAAATCGCTCAGCTGAACGAGTTCATCGCCCGGTTCTCCGCGGGAACACGCGCCAGCCAGGTTACTTCTCGCAAAAGAGAAGTCGAGCGTTTGCAAACGACCGATCTGGCGCGATCCAACATCCAACGTCCTTTCATTCGTTTTGAAATGAAGCGGCCCTCCGGCCGGCACGCTCTCGAATTCAAAGACGTAAAGAAGGGCTATGACGGGCAACTGGTCATCCAGGGATTCTCAGGGGCCATTCAACGGGGCGAAAAGATCGCCTTGATGGGCCGCAACGGCATGGGTAAAACGACCCTGCTAAAGGCACTACTCACGGACGCTCCGGGCGTCGACGACAAAGACGTTGGGCTCGACTCTGGAGTGGTCACGTGGGGACATGAAGCGCAGATCGGGTATTTCGCGCAAGACCACCGCGACACGATTCGGAACGGCACGACTGTTTCAGAATGGCTGCACGATTTCGATCCGCAGGCCTCTAAAGAAGAGATTCACGGACTGCTGGGACAGATGCTGTTCCGCGGCGAAGAAGGTTCCAAACCAACTGACGCTCTCTCCGGAGGAGAGGCCGCTCGCCTGATTTTCTGCAAACTAATGCTGCAGAAACCGAACATCCTCGTTTTCGACGAGCCCACGAACCACCTCGACCTCGAAGCCATCAACGCACTGAACCAGGCGCTACAGAAGTACGACGGCACCGTTCTGCTCGTCACTCACGACGAGGACCTGGTGGACGAGGTTGCAACACGGATCTGGCACTTCAAACCGGAAGGTATTGAGGATTTCACCGGACCGTATGCCGAATACATGAGCGCGGCCACAGCCCGCTAAAGCAAGTCCGGCTAATCCTTTGCCGAGGAAACCAGGACGGTCGCCTGCGCTTCGCAGGACTGGCCCAGCCCGACCGGTCCTACTTTCTCGGCCGTCTTGAACTTGACGGACACGGCGTTTGCAGGGAGTCCGACGGCGTTTGCTAAGCTCTCCCGGATCGGCAGTCGGAAATCTTTCAATTTGGGTCGCTCGAGGATGATGGTCGTATCCACGTTCACCAGTCGGTATCCGGCCTCGCCCAACAGCTTGATCGCATGCTGAAGGAACTGCCTGCTTTCCGCACCTTTCCATTTCGGCGCCGTGTCAGGGAAGTGCATGCCGATGTCACCGAGCGCCGCCGAACCAAGCACTGCGTCTGTTACGGCATGAAACAGAACGTCCGCGTCTGAGTGGCCGGCAAGCCCGAACTCACATGGGACCGTAATGCCGCCGAGAATTAGCGCTCGCCCCGTTTCGATCCGGTGGACATCCCATCCCTGTCCGATTCGAAAAATCGTCATTCTGCGAAACGAACCCAAATCACGATAGGTTAAGTGCGGTTGAACCTTCGAGTGTCAGGTACAGGCGGGCAAGATCCATGTCGCCAGGTTTTGTGATCTTAATGTTCCGATCTGTTCCGAGCACGACCGAAACTTCTACCTGCTCCAGCCTCTCCACAAGCGAAGACTCATCCGTCCCGATAAAAAGATCTTCGCGCGCCTTTTCAAAGGCTCTTCGCAACAGGTCGAGGCGAAAGACTTGAGGCGTCTGTGTCAGGATGAGCCGTTCACGGGGCAATGTGGTACGCACTTTGTTGCGATGCACCTGCTTCACGGTATCCACAGGCACGATTCCAACAATGGCCGCTCCGGTTTCACTTGCCTCCGAAATCACCTTTTCGATGATTTCTCGCTCAATGAAGGGCCGGACCGCATCGTGAACCGCTACGAGGTCGCTCTCGTCGTGGCCCGCCAGACTTGCAAGCGCTTTCTCCACTGATTGCTGGCGAGTTTCGCCGCCCTCGACTAGGTGTACAGCTTTTGTGAACCCTTGGGCCGCAAACAATTCTTCAGCCCAGCGCAAGTCGTCGTCGCGAAGCGCGACCACGATTTCCGAGACAGCCGGTGTGCTGACAAACTTCCGGACCGTATGAATCAGAATGGGCGAATTATTCAGCAGCATAAACTGCTTGCGGCTTACGCCCGTCCTCTCCGGCGCACTGCGCCCCATGCGCGTACCCAAGCCTGCAGCCGGGATGATAACCGATACTTTCATGGAAAGTCACCGTAGTTCGGCGACTGAGAGGCCCCTACGAGTGAACCTCTATGATAGTTGAACCCTCGCTCACTAACGAGGAGCCGGCACGGTCAAGGGAGCTGCCAAGCGGAACGTCAGGACTGACTCAGATGGAATCTTTACCTGTTTTCCATGGGTAAGGGCATTCCAGCCAAATCCGGCTCCGCCACCAGCGGCCGAACCAATAGCGGCACCTTTACCGCCGCCCGCAATGGCACCGATGATTGCACCGGCGGCCGCGCCAACCCCGGTTTTGACCGCGGTCTCTTTTCCGCGGGCCTTTCCGGCATCTGCGTATACGCTGCTGTTCACCTCGTAAGTCTTGCCGCGGTATTCAAGGCTGGTCGCTCGAACCGACAATTCGCTCGCTCCCTTGATGCGGCCGGCGGCCTGAACGCTTTGTATTTGCAACGTAACCGGAGCACCAGCAGGCACGATCACGCGTCCTTCGGATGTAAGCGGAGCATCCAGAGAAGCGCGAAAGGACTGGCCCACATCGGCTTTGCCGGAATCGATCACATCAGTTGTACGAACCGAAAGGCGCTCGCCAGCCGGAATTGTGACTTCCGCTCTTTCCGTCGGCTGCCGCTTGGACGCGCCGGAAGCCGTCTCTGCTGGACTCGACTCTGCAACCGCGGGCGCTGGTGTACTGCGCGCGGGCTTTACGTCTGGAGCGACGGAAGAAGCGGTCGCTTCGGGAGTCTTGGGCGACCCGGCCGTCGAGGAACCGGTCAGGGAATTGCCCGGAGCGGTTCCGGGGGGCGGCGCATTCGCAGCCATTGCTCCGGGCGCTCCATTTACCTTCATCTGGTCGTTGACGCTCCGAACTCCAGTCGTGGCGTTCGCAATCTTCATTGCCTGCAACTCGATATCCGCGCTAGGAACATCACCGGACAGCGTAACCACGCCGTCCTTCGCGTCGACCTTAACGTTGGCCTGGCGCGTCGTGTCGTCTCCGTATAGCTTGGATTGAATGGCGGTAACTAAAGACTGGTCGTTGCCTGTGGTCGCTTTTGGACCGCAGCCGATTGCGATCGTGCTCAAGAGAACCGCGGCAACGCCAAGTAGTTTCGATGTGCTCATGGATGCTCCTATTAGTTTCCCGCATTTGCGAACGGGGGGCAGAGGCTTCTACTAGCATTAGATTCCTACTTGCGCGAGGCCATCACAATTTCTTTGTCATGGAACAGATGCGCGGGTTGGAGATGTCTCTATATTGGAACCAAACCGGATGGCGCGCTGATGTCGTCGCCTCCGTGAGGATTGAGAAATGCGCGCAGCACCGTCGCATTGGGATCGGGCCAAGTATTCGTGGTTGACTTTAGAACCCATACGCCTTGCGAATGGAGCAGCCATCGAAACGGTGAAGCTCTGGGACCAGCTGAAACGGCGGACAGTGGGCCGGCGCACAGACGGGTAGTTTAGCTGATCTTAAACACGTAAGCGTAGGGATTCGGCTTGCGTTCGGGTAAAGTCAGCGAGAGACCATTCGCGTCCCGCTTCGCGGGCACCGAACCGTGGCCCAGCAGTTCCACTTTCTGGATCGCGCGGCCGTATTGCGGCGAATTCTCCCGAAGCGTTTTGATGACGAGAGTACCATTTTCCGGCCACCCCAACGCCGTGGCATAAAGGGTCTCGCCCTTGCTACTGAAACGGATGTCTTCGGATGTGTAGGGACGCGCGTTTCGCTCGTTGAAGTCAGTCGTTTTCTCTGTCGCGGGAGGTCCTTCACCCGAAAGCACGAACGGTCGAGTACCGAAAATGGCCTCCCCATGAGCCGGAATCCAGCTTGCGATCTCCGTGAGAAAGCGGCGCTCATCCTCGTCGATGGTTCCGTCGCCGCGGAGTGGAATGTTCAACAACAGATTTCCGTTTTTGCTGACGATATCGACGAGCGTATGGATCACGGTCTGGGCCGTCTTGTACCTGTGATTGTCGAACACCGCGCGACTGTAATGCCATTCGCCAATGCAGGTGTCTGTCTGCCAGGGATCGCGCAGAATGTCGTTCGCGCGTCCCCGTTCGATATCGAGCACTAGAGCGCCCACGTGCTCCGGCTTGAGCTTTTTCGAGTTCAGGACCGCTTCCAGATTGCCCTTCCGCGCCATGTTGCTGTTGTAGAAATGTGCGGCAATATCCAGGCCGGCCTGCTCGAGAGGGAGTTCGGTGTTATCGAAATACAGCAAATCCGGCTGATAGCGGTCAAGAAGATCCTGGCAGCGCAAAAACCAAGTGCGCACAAATTCGGGATTGTTTGCGGGCGCTGATTCCGTCCAGACGCGATCGTGAGTGTCGTGCCATTCCTTCGCCGCGCCAATCGTCTTGAGACCGTCGGGTATTACGATATTGCGCCCGGTATACAGTTCCTGCGGATCGAGCCCGTCCCACCACTTGCCCTTCCCGTCCTCTTTGGTCAGACGGTAGGCGTCATAACGTACTCCTGCCTGTGGGCCCTCGGCGTCATACCCGTAGGCGGTTTGAAACCAGTGCCATGCATGGGCGGAGTGATTGGTCACCCCGAACCGAAGGCCTCGCTGCCTGGCGAGGTTGGCCCACTTTCCGACAATGTCCTGTTTGGGGCCGATCCGCACGGAGTTCCACGCGTGATACCGCGAGTCATAGCAGTCGAAGTTATCGTGGTGATTCGCTAAAGCGACGAAGTACTTGGCGCCGGCCTTTACATAAAGGTCCATCAGCTCTTCGGGCTTCCAGCTTTCCGCTCTCCACAAGTTGTCGAGCTCCATGAAGCCGAATCGCGAGGGATGACCGTACTTCCCAACGTGGAAATCGTACGCCTTGTCTCCCTGGATGTACATGCGGCGCGCATACCAATCGCCCTGTTCCGGTACGCACTGGGCCGTCCAATGAGCCCAGATTCCAAACTTTGCATCTCGGAACCACTCAGGCGCTTTGTATTGTTTCAGGGATTCCCAGGAAGGCGAGAATGGACCCCGGGCGATTTTGCGCGTCGCGTCGGCCCCGGCGGCTGATTGTGCCGGAGCGGCAGATCCGGAGCGAAGGAGAGCCGGCACCGAGATGCCGGCCGAAATCTGTCGCAGGAAAGAGCGGCGTCGGATCGTCATGTGAGGGTTGAGCGCCCTCCATGCTATCTCAGTCGGGCGGCCCGACCCGCCGGGAAACGCTACAATCGAACAAGGTCAATGGCAAATCAGACCACCGCAACTGTGAATACCAGCGGCACGGAGAACTCGGACGCCGCCAAACGAGAGCCCGTCCGCAACACTGTCGCTGAATGGGCAGTAACGATCCTCTTATTACTTTTCGGCACGACGACGCTGGTGCAGGCGTTCGTGATCCCGACGGGCTCAATGGAGGACACGCTTTTGATTGGCGATCACCTTCTCGTGGACAAGCTCGCCTACGCGCCGTCCGGTCCTGTCAGCAAGTATCTGTTGCCCTATGAGGAACCAAAGCACGGCGACATCATCGTGTTTCGGTATCCGGTAGACATTTCACAGACGTTCGTGAAGCGAGTGATCGGTGTTCCCGGGGACCGGCTGAAGATGATCAACCGCATCATCTATCGCAATGGGGTTCAGATAAACGAGCCCTACGTCTACCACAAATTCCCGTACGATCCGGGCCGCGATAACTTCCCCGGCGAGCCGACAGGGTTTGCAGAAGGCCTGCAGGCGCAACTCCAGCGTGACATGCTCGACAATCACGTGAAGAACGGTGAGATCATTGTTCCTCCCGAGAGCTACTTCGCCATGGGAGACAACCGGGATAACTCGCTCGACAGCCGCTATTGGGGATTCGTGCCGCGCGACAACATCATCGGTAAGCCGCTGATCATCTATTGGTCGTATCGCGCTTCGACCGAAGAACTCGCCGGGGCATCGGTCGGTTCCCTTGTCAGTCACTTTGTGGATTTGGCGCAGCACTTCTTCACACGTACGCGGTGGGACCGTACCCTGCATGTGATTCGCGGATTCCCTGATTCCCAACTGGCAGACCATCCTCTGCCCCTTAAGACCGGCTCGGCAAATCCGTAAGACGCTATACTTCGCCTCCGTGCTGGAAGGATTTGGTGAATTCTACACTGGGTAGATTCATGGCGAATCGTCGTTATGCCCTCATCATGGCTGGAGGTCGAGGAAC
>JBJMGJ010000249.1:0-6802 GCA_045807965.1 Bryobacteraceae bacterium
CACAATTAACCTAATCCAAAAACATACAAAATACAATAAGAAGAAATACGGGAGGCGCTCTCGGAGTGCGTCGCGACGATCGTCAACGCCATTCGTGTGGCTCTGGAACGCACACCCCCGGAGCTGAGCGCGGATATCAGCGATCGGGGTATCGTGCTCACGGGCGGTGGGGCCATGATCAAGAACTTGGACCGGAGAATCCGGGAGGAAACCGGTTTGCCCGTCTCCATTGCGGAAGACCCTCTCGCGTCCGTGGTTCTTGGGACCGGCAAAATGCTGACGGACTTCAAGCTTCTTCGCCGAATCGCCATCGAGTAATCAAACTCCTAGCTCTGTCCCGAGCGCACCTTTTACAGTAAGAGAAGGACTTCATGGAAGCGCTCCTCAGCCGCTATCGCAATCTCACGGTTTTGCTGATCGTGGTCTTTGCGCAGCTTCTTTACCTCGCCTACCAGGTGAAAACCAATGGCGATGAGCGCCTGATTCGGGTTTGGGCGGTGACGGCGGTCACGCCGATGGCGGGAGTTGTCGAGGCGGTGAGGCGCAACACGATCGGGTTCCTGCAGGATTACTTCATCCTTCTGGACGTTCGCGAGCAGAACCGAAAGTTGAAGGCCGACAACGATCACCTGCGGATGGAGAACGTTTACTTCCGCAATCAGCTCTCAACCGCGGAGCATGCTCGCGCTCTGGTTCAGTTTCAGGCGCAATCGCGGTCGAGAACCGTAGCGGCGCGAGTGATCGGAAACAGTACGGTTGTGAGTGCAAAAGCCGTATTCATTGACCGTGGTTCCACGAGCCAGATTGAGAAAGGAATGGCGGTTGTCACACCGGATGGCATTGTCGGCAAAGTCGTGGCGGTTTATCCCCTCGTCTCGCAGGTTCTTTTGATAACAGATCCAACTTTCAAAGTTGGGGTGGAATCGCAGGGAAGGCACGTTCATGGAGTGCTTGATTGCGGCTCCGGGAAGTGCCAGGTCCAACAGATCCAAAACGAAGAAAAAGTAGATGTCGGAGAGTGGTTTTTCACATCGGGAGAGGACAGGGTTTTTCCCAAGGGATTTCCCGTCGGCACCGTTGTGACGTCGCAGCTCGGCCAAGGTATGAGGGAAATACGGCTGAATCTGAGTGGCGCTCCGGGAGGCGCGGAAGAGGTGCTCGTTGTGCTGCAGGGCGTGCATCAGAACATTCCCACGACGCCGCCACCAATCGAGCAGACAACGGCGAAAATGCTCGATCTTCCGCCGGGAGCCGCAACCAGCGCTCCGGTCGCGAAGCCTCAAACGGAGGCCGATAAAGTTCTTGAAAGGTACCAGAGCTTAGGGAAAGAGCAGAACCATGTTTACGGTGGATATGGGTCTTCCATTCCTAATTTCAACGTAAAACCGGCGAGCGCCGGCGAAGGCAAGTCAACCGGAACTCAATCGTCTACCCCGGGTTCGGGCGCGGGGTCCGGAAAGAGCAGTTCCGCACCTTCCGTTCCGGTTCCGGCAAGTTCGGCCGCCCCGGTTCTGGGCGCGCGCCCGTCACCCCCGAAGCCCCCGGCTGCTACGCCCGCCACTCCCGAAACCGGCTACCGGCCGTCGCTACCCCTGGGAGCGCCGCGCCGCAAACCTAACAGCACTGCGGGCGGCGAACCTTTAAGACAGCAGCCGACACCCCGACAATGAACGAGACCAGTGATAGGATCCTGACGGCGCCCGTCCGGGAAAACTGGTTCAGCCGATTTCAAGTCGTCGCGCTGATCGTTCTCACGCTGGTCGCGATTATCGGGAAGTTCTACCTGCCCCGTTTCGTCGCAAACACGGAATGGCTGGAACTGCCGCTCTTACTCACCGTCTATTTCGGGCTCATGCGAAGAAGTCAGATCGCCTCTCTTTTCTTCGGCGCATTCGTCGGCCTCGCCGAAGATTCGCTTTCACCGGCCAATCTTCCTGTCGGAATGTACGGCATCACCAAGACGCTCGTCGGCTATTTCGCCACTTCCGTCAGCGTTCGCTTCAACGTCGAGAGCGCTCTCATCCGCCTGGTCCTCAGCTTCTTTTTCTATTTGTTCCACGCGTTTATTTACTGGATCATGCGGCGGGCGCTGCTCGGCCAGGTAATCTCTTTTGACGCCCGCGAAGCCTTGGTTCATGGAGCACTCAACGGTGTAGTCGCTATACCGCTCTTCGCACTTCTCGATAGAATGAAATTGGCTGGGCCGCACTAGGCAGCCTCGAACCATTGTCAGCAATCGACACCGAGAACAAAACGCAAGGTGAACTCGGGCCTGACGGGCTCATGCGTGATGACCCGAAGCACGCCTCAGGGAAGATTGCTGTCTTCCAATACCTGTCAGTTGCCATCTTCATCTTTCTCGTTTCGGGATTCTGGAAGCTACAGGTGCAGAATCCGGGTTTCTACAGCGAAGCGGCGGAGCGGAACAGGATCAAAAGCACCCCGATTCTCGCCGCACGCGGCAGAATCCTGGACCGCGACGGCCGCGTGATCGTCGACAACAAGGCGTCCTATTCTCTTCTGCTTTACCGGGATCAGATTAAGCTCGAACACTTGCCGATCATTGCGGACGCTCTGCAACTGGATTACAAGGAACTCTCCGCCAAAATCCGCCGCATGGCATCTCGGCCGCAGATCATCATCAAGGATGAACTGTCCCGCGACGAGATCGCCTGGATCGAATCTCACCGGGATCCGGATACCTACCCCGAGATGCAGCTGATTAAGTCTTGGCGGCGACAGTACCCGCAGGACGGGTTTGCTGCGCACGTGACCGGGTACGTCGGTGAAATCGGGGAACCGGAACTGAATCTACCGCAGTTCATCGACTATCACCAGGGCGACATCGTCGGAAAAGACGGCCTGGAACGGCAATACGATAGCCAACTCCGGGGCGTCGACGGACAGCAGCGTGTACTTGTTGACAATATGGGCCGCGAGCGCCAAATGCAGGATACCGAGCCCGCGGTTCCCGGCAAAGATGTAAAAACCACTCTGGATCTGGACATTCAGGCCGTGGCGGAGTTGTCGCTCCAGGATAAGCGTGGAGCGGTCGTGGCGTTGAACCCCGAAAACGGAGAGATCCTCGCCATGGTTAGCCGGCCAACGTACGATGCGAACAAATTCACGGGTCGCATCAGCCGCGCCGACTGGACCGAAATCGCCGGCGATCCGCACAAGCCGCTACTGAACAGGGCCATCCAGGCCCAGTTAGCCCCGGGCTCGACGTTTAAGCCGATCATGGCAATCGCAGGTCTCGAGGCCGGGATTGTGGACGATGAAACGCACTTCCATTGTGCAGGCGGAGCTTCGTTCTATGGACATTATTTCGCCTGCCACATCCGAGGCGGACACGGTGATATTGCACTACATCGGGCCATTGCACAGTCGTGCGACGTGTACTTCTATAACGTCGCCAACCGCCTTGGGATCGATCGCATCGCGGAAGTAGCAGAATTAGCTGGAATCGGACACAAGACCGGTATCGATCTGCCGAACGAGTCCTCGGGCACGATGCCTTCAACTCGCTGGAAGATGCGAACGTTTCGGCAGAAGTGGTACGCCGGAGAGACTATCTCGGTCGGAATCGGCCAAGGCGCGGTTACGGTTTCTCCGCTGCAGATCGCGGCGGCACTCGGCGGTTTAGGAGCCGGAGCACAGTGGTACAAGCCGCACATGATTCTGGGACAGAAGCGAGTTCTCTCGAGTCAGGGACATTTCAAAGAAGAAAACCTGCAGGAGGTCATCTCCGGCATGTATGCGGTGGTCAATGAGGGCGGAACGGGCCGAGCGGCTTATCTGCCGAACGTGAAAGTGGCCGGGAAAACTGGAACCGCGCAGGTTGCCTCGAGCGACAAGACCAAAGGCGCGAAGCTTCGGAGTGCGCTAGCCAACAACGCCTGGTTCGTGGGTTTCGCCCCCATGGAGCATCCCGAAATCGCGGTGGTGGCCCTCTTTGAGAACGGCGAAGAAAGCTACAACGCTGTTCCAATCGTTCGGGATGTGATGAAAGCGTTCTTCGACAAAAAGGCGAGGGAGAAGGAAAACCTAACCGCAAAGCTGGATCGTTATTCTCCTCTCTCCCTCCTTTTACCCGCGGCATACGCCGGCGGCGTCTTCACTCCACCCGGGAAGGATGGGCGTCCCTAGTGCCCCTGTACCGTACGCTTCGCGATCTGGATTGGCCGCTCGTGATCGTGAGTCTTGCCATCTGCGCTTTGGGAGTGCTGCAAATCTATAGCGCAACGCTCGCCACGAAATGGGAGGACGCGTGGTGGAAACAGATTGTCTGGGTGGCAACCGGCGTTGTCATGATGTGGGTTGTCTCTGTAATTGACTACCACTTTCTATTAGGGCGAGTGTTTTATCTCTATGCAGCAGCCGTCGCGTTACTTGTTATCACGGCTATGTTGGGCAATAAGGTATTCGGGTCCACGCGATGGATCAGAATAGGCGGGTTCACACTTCAAACATCTGAATTCGTGAAGATCGTGCTGGTGCTTCTGGTTGCCCGCTATCTTGCTGGAATCAAATCGAATAGTCTCGATTGGAATCACTTGGGGAAACTGGCGGCGTTTGTCGGGGTTCCGATGTTGCTCGTCATGAAACAGCCGGACCTTGGGACGTCCTTAACGTACATTCCGATTCTGGTTTGCGGCATTGTCATGTCGGGGCTCAGGTGGAAGTACCTGCTGACCATTCTCGGGATTCTGGTTGTTACGTTACCAATTGGATATTATCTTCTTAAGCCTTATCAGAAAGACAGGCTAGTCAGTTTTATTTATCCGGATCGCGATCCAAAAGGAACCGGCTTTCAGGTGATTCAGTCCAGGATCGCGGTTGGGAACGGAGGAATGTGGGGTCGCGGCGCGAAAGAGAGTTCCCAAACTCACTTGGGGTTTTTGCCTGTGCCGCATACCGACTTCATCTTCTCATCATTCGCCGAAGAACACGGCTTCGTTGGAATCGTCATTGCGCTTGTTCTTTATTTTCTGCTTATTATGCAGGTGGTTCAGAACGCGCAGACCGCAACCGACAGAGCAGGTTTATACGTCTGCATGGGCGTGGCGGCGCTGTTGTTGTTTCACGTGCTGGTCAACGTTGGTATGGTCGTGGGCCGGATGCCGATCACGGGAATCCCCCTCCCTCTGATGAGTTCGGGAGGATCAAATACCTGGTCGGTCTTCCTGATGCTGGGTTTGGTGAACAGTGTCAGGTTACGTAGATTTGTAAATTGAGCAACGCTTTAGAGAAGTGTTTGTATAGCAGGTCGAACTGAACGGACAGAGAGATCTTGGATCTGACGGATTGGAATCATTGAGAATAGTGGAAACGTATGCCGTGTGTGGGTGTTGGTTGAGCCAGTCTCCGCTCATTTGCACGGCGAAAGGGTTTTTCTCGCGCACGTATCACATTCAAAATTGTGACCGGCAGTGCAGGTTCGGAGTTCTTTGACCTATCACGCTCGACCTTTATTTAAGGTCCGGCTTAGCCGATAGCTTCTGCTCCAGGTTGTTCTGGGGGCCATTGAGGCAACGAAGCTCGCGCTCAGGCCGAAGGCGGTGATAAATGAGCAAGGAGTTGGTGATTGGGTCCAATCGCCACGAAACGAAAGTAGCGGTCCTTGAGGAGGACCAGCTCGTAGAAGTTTATTTTCAGCGTGCCAATGAGTACTCCCTGGCGGGAAGTATCCACAAAGGACGCGTAACGCGAGTGCTGCCGGGAATGCAGTCCGCGTTTGTCGATTTAGGTCTGGAACGTGACACGTTTCTGTACGTTTCGGACTTCTTTGAAGAGCACGACGACATCGATACGGTGGACGAGAAGCCGCCGGTGAGCGAACGACGCGACCGGGACAGAGGTCCCGGCGGTGGCGGTGAGCGAACCGGGGGTGACCGCGGCTCACGCGAACAGTCTGCGAGTCGCCGGAATCCGGAACGTCAGGAACCAGAGGCCGCGCCCCCGCCGGAGGCTGCGGCGGAAGCTGCTTTCCCCGAGCCAATCTCTCCCGAAGAAGAGATTTCGGACGTGGGAAGCGAGGGAGTTTCTGGGGATCCAGAGGAAGCCAGGAGCCAGGAGCGCACGGGCGAAGGCGAGGGAATTCGGGGAGACCGGCGCAACCGGCGGTCCCGCCGAAGGCGGCATCGCGGACGAGGGTTCCCGGAAAACAAGTACGCGCAGCCAGGCGAAACATCGCCAGCCCCCCCGCAGCGAACGCCGGTTGAACCAACTCCACTTCATTCGCCTGAAGAAAAGAAGACAGGGCCGGTTCCGGAGGTAGTGGTTCTCCCGGGAGAGTCACTCGCCAAATATCGCCACGCCGCGCCGGAGGCCAGAACAGCAGCGTCCGACCCCGCGTTTACCCGCTCGGAACCGAGCGATCCTGACACGGAGCAGCGAAACGTTCCAGCGCAAGGAGAGTCCAGCGGCGAGCGACTCGAACAAGAACCTCCTCCCGACGCCGTGTCCGAGGATGAGTCGGAACGCGAGGCAATCGAAGAAGAAGCGGAAGAGATCGACTTAGCCGACAAGGTCTTCTCCCACAACAATGAGGCGGTTGTGGGCGAAGAGAAGATCCCGGACGAAGAAGTAGCACCTGCTCCACAAGCTGAGACCGAGCCCGAGACGCGGCCCGGTCACAATGGCCGAGAAACTCCGGGCGAGACTAAAGCCGAATTCGCTCTGCCGTTTGAAACGGTTGCGAGTCCTTCTCACGCGCCGGAAGCGCGATCCGAGGCTGAACCGCTCACCACGTTCGGCGTCAATGCTCCGCTATTAGGCCGCGAGGAGTTCTTTGAAGACA
>JBJMGJ010000250.1:0-4405 GCA_045807965.1 Bryobacteraceae bacterium
GACTGCGATCCGCTGGTGTCGGCATGGTTGAATTACATCGAGGCTCGGGGTAGGGATCCGCGACGGCCCTATCTTCTGATTCGCTGTCTGCTATCTCGCCCGATGGGGGAACGCCAAAGTCCGAAGTGGGCGGCTTGCGTCTTGGATGCGAAACGAGCGTATCTTGACAATCCGCGAGCCGTGGGCGTGTTTACAGCGATCCGGGAACCCGCGTCGGTCCCGCAGGCTGTGATCGACCTCGGGTTTAGAGTCGAACCAAGCCTGACTGTCTCGATTGGTCAGTCGCTGATTCACACTGCCCTGCTTTCGTTCGGGATACAGGGTCCGATGCATTGGATGTTGGAGTTCGTCGGCAGCGACCTGTCGCGGGATTCTGTTGGTACTTCCAACCCTCACGTAAAGCTTGATGTCTCCCGACGGCAGTTACTAACTTGGGACGGCGGCCGGTTCGATCTTACAAAAGTTGAATTCGAGTTGATGTCTTACTTGTCGCAGCGTCCCGGCACCTTAGTGACTCGCGACGGATTGCTTCGTGAGGTTTGGAAACAGCCTTTCGGCGGAAGCAATGGCGGCTCTCATGCTCGTGGAGGAAGGCAGGATCGCGCTGAACGACCCGATCTCCCGGTACGCGCCGGAATTCGCAAAAATGCGGGTGCTGAGGCGCCCCGACGGGCCGTTAGAGGATAGCGACGAGTGCGAGCGCCCGATTACCGTAGAAGACCTATTAACGCATCGTTCCGGATTGACCTATGCGGACTTTCAGCGCGGCCCAATTGCCGGCGCGTACCGAAAAGCCCTGGGTCCCGATATTGAGAGCGAGGTGGCTCCGGATGACTGGATACGAAGGCTCGCTCAACTGCCGCTGATCGGCCAGCCGGGAAGCGGCATGTACTACGGCGTCTCGACGGAAATGCTCGGGTTCCTGATCGCGAGAATCGAAGGAACCTCGCTCGGAGCGCTTCTGGAGCAGCGCATCTTCGGCCACTCGGGATGAAGAACACTGGATTCACCGTCCCTCCGGAGAAGCGCTCCGCGCGTGCCAGCACACATGGCTTCGACGACCACGGCCGGTTTACCAAGCGCATAACGTGGGGCAGCGACCCCGTTTTTGCCTGAGCGGCCGCCGAACATGGCGTACGAGTCCGGCGGTGCAGGACTTTGGTCGACAAGCGACGATTACGCCACGTTTGCGCGGCTATTCCTGGGCACGGCGCCGTGGACGGAGTGCGTTTGATGCGTTCGGAGACTCTGCGCGTCATGATGAGTAACCAGTTGACGAACCGACAACCGGCGAGCATGGCAGCCAGTTCCTCCAGGTTAAACAGGCGAACTCGGTGTGTTTCATGGCAGCGTCTGTACATGTCGCCGAGTTGCCGGAATGTTTCGATATTGCGAATGAGAGTGCGGGATGCAGGGTCCTCGCGAATATCGGCTAACACGGCCCAATCCACGCCCGAACTCCAGACTCGCCCCGTCAGCGACGGTTCGCCGGTTTCGATTACATCGAACATGAGCATGCCGCCAGCCGGCAGCACCCCCGCTGCGTCCCGGAAAACTTTCTCCAGCAAGCGATCCGCGTCTGCTATCTCCGCATGGTACGTCAGCGGTTCGCCGATTGCGACGATCGCCTCGCAATCAGGAAGCTTGAAGTCATAGATCGATGCTTTCGCAAAACGTGCGCGGGGAACACGCCCGGCGGCAATCGCGAGCAAGTCGGCCGAATTGTCGACCGCCGTCACATCGAATGCTGCATCGACCAGGGACGCGGACAGCACTCCCGCTCCGCACCCGAGATCTACACGGGGCGGATCGGAATGGCCGCAGTATTCAGGAACCGCACGATCTCCGGGGCGGTGGCCCGTGCGAAGTCCCCGAACGCAATGGCTTGAATATACGCGAAGTCCTGTCCGTAGAGCGACATCGTTGATTGAATTCTATTGTCCGCGGATTCTCCGCCGCGCCAAAACTGAAGTGAAGAGCCCTATAACGATTGATGGGCTCAGCCAAGAATTCCGAGCGAATGTGCTCATTCGGAAGTTAGCGTGGAACCGCTACGATCTCCGTTCGTACCCGGGTTGCGTAAGCAATCGTATACTGTCCTCGCGCAACGCTGCCTGCATCGAACTGGGCAGCCAAGATCACACCAGCGTCGCGCGTGTGCGCCTCTCCATCGCCGGCCGCAACCTGCTGGAGAGAGTCGTTCAGACGCTTGTACTCGTGGCAATCCTGGCAGTCGAACTCCTGAGCTCGGCATCAATCCGATGGCCAAGACTTGCGACGAGTGGCGGCATGGCCTCAATGTCGCCTGCGGAGGTCCGGAAATTCACAATGCAGAATCGAAGCGCGTATTTGCCAGCGATCAGAGCATTCGAAATGAATGCCTCGCCACTCTTCTCTATCGCTTCCATCAGGCGTCTATTCAATTCGTTAAGATACTCTTCCGTCTCTTGAGACCCCAACTCATTCCGAATGTCTTGCGGAACATAACGCAGGCTGGTGATGCTGAGGTTGTGCGTCATTGCCTCCAACTCGGGATGGTCCTCCGCCAGGTCGTATAAGTACCGCGCCAGAGCGATGTCATCCTGAATCATCTCCCGGTAACCTGCTGCTCCCGCCTGCTGCAGGGCGAGCCAGACTTTCAGTGCGCGAAATCCGCGCGAGTTTTGAGGACCAATGTCGTAGTAGTTTAGGCCCTCACCCTCGAAGCTGTAGTATGGCGGATGATACGAGAACGCATTTCTCAGAGCCGAAGCATCGCGAACGAGGGCACATCCGGCCTCGAGGGGTGCGTACAACCATTTGTGAGGATCTACAGCCACGGAATCAGCCAACTCCAGCCCCTTGAGTTCCGGGGGTGCGCCGGCTAAGCCGTTTGCAAATGCCCCGTATGCGCCGTCCACGTGGAACCAGAGTTTGTGCTCTTGACAGAACGCCGCCAGTTCCGGCAGCGGCTCGACCGCGCCAGTACTAACCGTTCCAGCGGAGCCGACCACGAGAAACGGCTGATAGCCCTCGTCTCTATCCCGCTCGTATCGCAATTGCAACTCACGCGGCTCCATGCCTCGCGGGCCGTCGATCCAATGAATCGCTTCCGTTCCCAGTCCTGCAAGATCAACGGCTTTCTGTATCCAGGTGTGAGTCTCCACCCATGCGTAAACACAGAGCCGGGGACCGCCTGCGACACCTTGCCTGCGAACTTCCCAACCGGCCTGCGCCGCGCGGGCAGCTAGGAAGCACGTGAGATTCGCCATGTTACCGCCGCTCAGAAGCAGACCGCCGCAGTCAGCGGGGTAACCGATGAACTGCGCGAGCCATCGAATTAGCTGGGCTTCGATTTCGGTTGCAATGGGAGCCAGTTTCCAGGCGCCGACATTCGCGTTCACAGCGGCAGCCAACAAATCCGCAAGCATACCGATAGGAGCGGCGCTGGATGTGATGTAGCCATAGAAGCGCGGATGGCCATTGAAAAGTGAGTGTTGAAAGAGCAGCGGGGCGACCTCCCGTAGCAGGGACTCGGGGTCCTGCCCCGTGTCTGGCAACGCCCGCTTTGCGGATATGGCGGCGCGTACTTCCTCCGGGGATTCCGCACGTGTGACCGGATGCGTGCGGATGGAACCCAGGAAGTCAGCGATGCGATCCACCAGCTCGTGACCGAGCGAGCGAAACTGGTCGCCGGTCATATCGAGAGCAGCGGCGCGGGTTCTGAGTTTATCGAGACGCAGACGGGGAGACGCAGATCTCCCCGAATTCGCCGGCCAGGCTCCAGCTTGGTTGTCTTCTGGATGTTGATGAATCGTCATTGTGCCCTCCATCGATTGACGATGATGTAGACCGCCGGCACCGTCAACCGCGATAGTGTTATCGAAGCTAATTCACTGGCTATCAATGCAATTGCCAGACCTTGAAAGATCGGATTGAAAAGAATGACAGCGGAACATACGATTACGGCGACCGCGCCGTAAATAGCCAGAGCGTGCCTGGTGAATGCGCCCCTCCGCTTCTTTTGAGCCGCCACAAGCGGATTCGCGCGTACCGCCTGTCGCAGCGTAACGGCTTCTTGCGCCAGAAGAGGAAAACAGCAGGTGCAAACATTCCTTGAGAACCTGGGCGACGTCCGGAGTCTTTCGATCGGAAAAGGCGAAGACATAGTTGTTCACCGCAACCCTTCAAAGAGATCGGTTTCCAGTTTTCGTCCTCCATTGACCGAGCTATAAGCGCGATAGAACTCCAGTGACCCCCAAAGTGCGGTCTGCTGGTCCTCAGTGAGGTTTTCGAGTCGCTCATAGATGGACAGCTGGGTTTGATGGCGGCAAACCGCTTTCCACACGATGGGTCAATAGGCGGACGTATCGATCTCGGTGGTCACGGCCCAATCAGGCCAGGGAGCGGCCTGCCGCTCAACGCC
>JBJMGJ010000251.1:0-4631 GCA_045807965.1 Bryobacteraceae bacterium
CACAGCGGCGAACACTGCCGCGAATAATGTGCCCGGAGCTATGGTGTTCGCGAACACGTGCGGCAATTGCAACCCGCGATGGGCCGACACGAAATACCACGATGTCGGGCCGCGCATTGGCTTTGCTTACAACCCGAAGGGCGGCAGGCTTGTGATTCGCGGCGGATACGGCGTAATCTACTCCCCCCTGCAATACACAGATTTCGGCGGCAGCCAAGTACAGGGTTTTTCGGCAACGCCCGTGTTTAACAGCCCGGATAACTTCAGCCCGGCATTTAATTGGGACTCGGGCTTTCCGGCTTTCACTCCAGCCCCCATTACTGATCCCTCTGTGGTGAACAAGGGAAACCCGAATTACATCCAGCCGCGGTTCGGACAGCCGGGAATTATTCAGAGTTGGAGTTTTCAGGTACAGGGCCAGGTTTCAAAGGATATGGTCGCGACAGTTGGCTATGTCGGGCAACGATCTCAGAACCTGCGCTCGTCGCTAATGAGCTGGAACAATATTCCGTATTCGGACCTGGCGCTTGGAACCTTATTGAACCAACCGCTCCGAACGAATGCTGCGGGGCTTCAGGCACCCTATGCGAACTTCTACAACGACTGGGGAACAAATGTCAGTGCACAGCAGGCTCTGCGCCCCTTCCCGCAGTACAGTTCTTTCAACATGGATGTCCTGCAGAACATAGGTCAGTCCACTTATGAATCCCTGCAAGCAACGTTGGAGCGCCGTTTTAGCGCCGGACTGAGTCTCCAAGCATCATTCACCTGGGCGAAAAACATTACGGATGCCGATAGCATCCTGCCCGGCATCAATGCAGGTATCAATCAAGTTCAAAATCCCGGCAATTTGGGGAATGAGAAGGCTCTGAGCAGTCAAGACATTCCGTACACATTTACCACTGCATTTCTATACGAGTTGCCATTTGGAAGAGGCAAGCCATTCCTGAACCGTGGCGTGGGAGGAGCGATTCTGGGCGGCTGGCAAATCGGGGGCGTACTACGGTATCAGAGCGGCACACCGATCTCATTTGGCTGCGGCCAAGGCATACCGGGTTGGGACAATTGCATCCGATTCAATCGCGTTCCCGGTGTGTCTCCATTCAGCACACAGGTGTTGAACGGCACATTCGACCCGCTCACCGACCGCTACTTCACCGGTGTATGTGCGTACGCCGGACAGGCGGGTTGCGCTTTTGCCGATCCGAACATCGAGCGCGTGTCTCAAGCCAGTAATGTAACCGTACAACAGACACGAGGTGGAGCATACATATTCGGAGATTATCCGCGCACAAACGGGGATGCACGAAGCCCGAACTACTATAACGAGGACTTTAGCCTCATCCGCAACTTCCGCCTGGTGGAACGTGCAATGCTACAAATCAAGGCGGAATTCCTGAATGCACCAAACCGGCATATCTTTTCCGTGCCGAACACGAATCCAACGTCGGCGAACTTTGGAGTTGTGAACGGGACTATCGATTCCCAACGTATCATTCAATTCACAATGCGTGTGAATTTCTAATCGTGTGGAGATGCCGGGCGCGAGCCGGCGCGCTTATGCTCGTGACGGTTGCGGCGCTATTTGGACAACGCAGTGAAGATGCGGGCACTTGGGCGGAGCGAGGCGCAGCGCAGTTCAACCGGCGCGATTTTTCGCAGGCTGCGCTTTCATTCCAACGCGCCATCGATCTTGATCCCAAGAACGCCGAGGCTTACAAAGGCCTCGGCATGGCCGAATTGGAGCTGAAGGATTACAATGCCGCCTATCGTTCCTGGCTGAAAGCTGCCGATCTGGATCCCAAAGATGCCAAGACCCGGTACTATCTCGGACGACTGTTCTACGAGGCGGATTTCCCGAACGAAGCCGCCGCCTGGCTTCGAGAAGCCCTGAAGATGGCCCCTGACGATTTTGCAGTCACGACTTACCTGGGCTTATGCGCGGAAGCGCTAGGCTTCGACGCTACAGCGGGCCAACTGTACAGAAGAGCGATCGCGGAGAGCAACGCGCAGGATAAGCCGTTTTCCTGGGCTTATCTCAGCTTTGCGAATTATCTAAAGAAGCACGGTGATGAAGTGCAGGCGATGCGGGTGCTGGAGGAAGGCGCGCAGAAATGCCCCGAAGCCCACGAACTCGCGGCGCTGGGGGAGTTGCTGGCCACACACGACCAGCCAGGGCGCGCAGAAGCTGTACTACGCAGAGCCATTGCACTCGATGCAACTCTGTCGCAACCACATTACCGGCTTGCTCTGCTACTGAAATCGTTGGGGCGCGGCGAGGAATCACGCTCAGAGACTGCGAAGTTTCAAGAACTCAAGAATGAGGAAGCGAAAGCGCCAAAGATAACGGCGCTACACAAGTAAGCACTACTTCTCTGTAACGGACAAGACCTTACGTACGGGCGGATTGTTTACTCTTTGCTTCACACCGCTCGGCCAAGTGATATCGATAGATCGGATCGCATTTTCCTCGCTAATCCCGAAATATAGTCTCTTGTCCTGGGCGGACTGATAACTCGCGGTCGTTGTGACCATCGCATACTGAACTCTGCCCGACTCCGAAGTGAGCTTCACCTGGGCGCCAATGCCATCCCGGTTGCTGCGAGTGCCATGCAGGTCGAGCCCAATCCAGTTATTCCGGTTTCCTCCATCGTTGCGCATTACGTAAGCTGGGCCACCGCAGGTAACGACGATGGCGTCAATATCTCCGTCGTTGTCCAGATCGCCGAAGGCTGCGCCCCGACTGGGCCACTTCTCGGCAAATACGCTCCCGGATTCCACAGACACATTTACGAACTTTCCATCTACCTGCCGAAGGAGCAGCAAAGGCTGACGGTACTCAAGGTGGGGCTGCATCTTGTGCACGTTATCCATCACATGGCTGTTCGCGAAAAAGACATCTTTGCGCCCGTCGTTATCGTAATCAAATACTTTCATGCCCCAACCGCCATATAGGCGCGTGAATAAGCCGAGACGGGAGATATTAGTGTCGTAATTGAACGTGCTGTCGCCATTGTTGTGGAAGTACGCGTACATTTCATTCGACAGCGCGGTCGTGACGATATCCGGGTTGCCATCATCATCGACATCAACGGCATCAGTACCCATTCCGGCGAACACTTTACCCTCATCTGTGTATCCGGTGCCGGCCGGGACGGCGTTCTCTACGAAAGTGCCGTCGCCCTTATTGACAAACAGGAACTGCTGAAACGAATCGTTGGCGACGCTGATATCCAACCGGCCGCTATGAGTGAAATCGGCAAACGCGACGCCCAATCCCTTACCGGGACTGGCTGAGATGTGGGACGCGACACTGACGTCTGTAAAGGTTCCGTCGCCATTGTTATGGAAAAGGTAATTGGATACCGGCCTAAAGTTATCAGGGTGGCAGTAAGAACGCCCACCCTCGATGCGCGATCCGCAATAAGTGTTCTTAGAGAAGCTCCAATCCAGGTAGCGGCATATCAATAGATCGAGCTTGCCGTCGTTGTCGTAGTCGAAAAAGCCGGCGCTCGACATCCATCCTTCCGTTCGAAGATGCGCCGTTTCCGTTACATCCGTGAATGTTCCATTTCCGTTGTTGTGATAGAGGATTACACTCCCATAGTTCGTCACCAGGAGATCTTCGAAGCCGTCGTTGTCGAAATCGCCGACCGCCGCCCCCATACCAAAACCTGTTCCACGCACACCGGCCTTTTCGGTGACGTCCGTGAACGTGCCGTTGTGATTATTACGGTAGAGTCGGTTCCAAAACACCGGCGCTGATTTATACGGCTCTTCCCCATCTGTCTGGCCGCCATGGATTCGAGCCCCGTTTACCAAGAAGACATCCGGCCACCCGTCGCTATCGTAGTCGAAGACAGCAACACCGCCTGTCATCGTTTCGATCAAGTATTTCTCCGAGGTCGCTGAATTGTTGTTCGTGAAGTGAATTCCGCCTGAAGCCGTGACGTCCACATAGGTGACGGCAGCCC
The DNA here is from genome assembly GCA_045807965.1 of Bryobacteraceae bacterium. Lineage (GTDB taxonomy): Bacteria > Acidobacteriota > Terriglobia > Bryobacterales > Bryobacteraceae > Bog-105. Next base: position 3,975 of record JBJMGJ010000251.1, read on the forward strand.
TCTCACTTGCAACCAGCGCGAGCGTCGATCCGGTCGCAACGCCGATAGCTGAGAGCGAAATGATGAGTACCGCCCGGAACGAAACGCGGATTCGACGTTCGGCGCTCCTGTTGGAGCCGGAACTCATTGAGAAGTGCTCGGAGCTTTCGATTGTGCTCTCTCCAACGCGATGACAATAACGCTCATTTTCGGGAAAGTGTATCGGAAGTCAGATCCCTTGATACGCAAATTCAGCTCGTTCGGAACGATCGCGTCCGGTCGCAGATCGTCATTCTCGGCGTATAGGGTCGCGGCTGTCAGTTGCAGCCCGCGTGATGCATCGGCGGTGAATCCGGTTAATCGAATAGACCCAGGAATATCCAGGGTGAGGTGGCGATCTACGCAGAAGAGCGTCAGCTTCTTTCCCGTGTCATCCAACGCCGCGACAACATCCAGATACGGCACGGAATGATTCGTCGGCCGGCGCCGGACCCCTTCGTCGACATTATATCGAGCGCCTTTAAACTCCTAAGCGATACTATTTGTAAGCCCCCGAGAAAAGTTCGGCGCTCTGCAAGGTGGGAGTGAGTAGAACGCGCTCAGGTGACCTCATCGAGGACCACCTCGGCTTCAACACTCGCTCGATGGCCAGTGCGGCTCTTTCCTTCACACTCAAGC
>JBJMGJ010000252.1:0-3046 GCA_045807965.1 Bryobacteraceae bacterium
AGCGGGCAGTTCACAATTGAGAATCTGCCAGCCGGGTATTACGAAGTCCGAATCTCGCCGGCGGGTTACAACCCGGCGGAGCTCAAGAGATTGCTGATACCTCGACAAAACGGAGTGCACATTGAGACCACGATTCTTCAGCGACACAAGATCGTTGTCTGCCAGTGAAGTAGCAAGACGACTCCGTCCAATTCAAGCTCCCCTCGCCCGACCGCTGGACCTGAAGTCCTAAGCGTTGATCGGAACTCCTGAGGCGACGCAGAGTTGGAGCGAAGGCGGGAGCCGAACGCCGAGGGAGTTCGGATAACGCTACTTGAACGAAGCCGTGTGCGAGAAGCTTCTGCGTTTTGAATGGCAGTTTGGAGAGTTTAGATCGGTAGGGAGAGCGGCCGAAAGAGCAGTTTGCGAAGCGCTCGGAAGGAAGATGGAGCGACAGATGAAGGAAGAGAGGGCGCTCCTATTACTTGGGGAAGGTGTTGGGCACACGTCGGGCAGGGCTGCGCGGAGGCGGCAGTCAGAGGCCGTCAGAAGGATCGGGATATTGTCGATCATGAGGTATCGAGTGTCGGAATCAGAGTCCGGGCACGAAGCTGGGCGGAACTGAGCCGTGCCACAGGCACGAGCGTTCCCTGATGACAATAAGGGCAGCGCTTTACTTCACGAGGCGAGGGGATCTCGGCACGTGAGTTCTCGGGGGCAGGCCGCGTGGATGAGAGAAACGTGGTGCATAACTGAAGCGCGTGCTTTCTTTCGCGATTCGCCAGATAACCGAAGTGGCGAATCTTGACAAAGCCGCGTGGCAGCACATGAAGCAGGAAGCGGCGCATAAACTCGACGGCATCGAGTGTCATGACCTTGCGCTTGTTGCCGTGTGCCGAATCACGCCAGCGAAAGGTAACCTGGCCGTCTTCGAAGCCAAGGATCCGGCCATTGGCGATGGCCACTCGATGGGTGTAGTGAGCCAGATACTGAATCACGTGTTGTGGTCCGGCAAACGGCTTCTTGGCGTAGACGATCCACTTCTTCTGTTTCAAAAGCCAGGTAAAGCGATCGAAGGCTTTACGCTGCTGGAGCGGCGCGAGTGTGCCACAAAGCCGAAGCTTGCCTTTCCGGAAAGCCCGTCGGAGCAAGGCGAGGAACTTGCCACGAAACAGAGCGCCGAGCACCTCTACCGGCAGAAAGAAATTCGAACGCCGGCACGAAATCCAGCGCGTTTGGTCAAGCGCCAAGCCGCCGGCCGGCACGAGGCAATGGATATGTGGATGAGCGAGCAATTTCTGATTCCAGGTATGCAGGACAGCCAGAAAGCCAAGACGTGCCCCGAGCCGCTTCGGATCGGCAGCAACGGTGAGTAGCGCTTCGGACACCGCCCGGAAGAATATGCCATAGACAAGCGTCGGGTTCTGCAGTGCCAGAGGGATGAGTTCGTGCGGCAACGTGAAGATCACATGCGAGTAAGAAACGGGCAATAACTCCGCAGCGTGCGCTGCCAACCAGCGGTCACGCGCGATGCTGCCGCATTTTGGGCAATGCCGGTTTAAGCACGAGTTAGGAACAAGCGTTTCGCGTTGGCAGCCGTCGCATTGATGCAAGTGGGCGCCGAGCGCAGCGGTTCGACATGCGCCGATGTCGCGGAGAGTCTGGAGCTGGCGGTACGACAGTGCGGGCCGCCAGCGCTCCAGAAACTCCTGTTCGTGTTGACGAAAGATATCGGCGACTTCCGGCCGATGCTCTTTCACCTCTGTCGAGCGTTGTCCTCGGACTGATCGATTGGCTGAACCGTGAGGGCATCAAAGGGGCTGGCCACCGCCTGTATACGGCGCATCGAGACACGCAGATAACGGGCTGTGGTCCGAATATCGGCATGGCCGAGCAGCACTTGGATGGTGCGCAAATCAGCGCCTTGATCCAACAGGTGCGTCGCGAAACTATGCCGGAAAAGATGCGGATGGACGTGATGCTTGATCCCGGCACGCAGCCCGGCATTCGCACATAAGTTCCAGATGCTGTGGCTATCCATAGGATGTTGAGGATGTTGCTTGGAAGGAAACAGCCAGTCTTTCGGTTTGCGCCAGCGCCAGTAGATCCGCAAGCGTTCGAGCAGAACTGGAGAGAGGCTCAAATCGCGTGGCACCTGCCCTTTGCCCTTGCGGATGTGGATCACCATGCGCTTGCTGTCGATGTCATCGATCTTCAATAAACGAAGTTCGTTGCAACGGACACCAGTGGCATAGAGAGTTGCCAGAATCGTCCAATGCTTCAGGTTCCGGGTCGCATCCAGAATCCGCGTGATCTCTTCTGCACTGAGAATCGTCGGCAGTTGCGCATGCCGCTTAGGCCGTTGAATCTCTTCGTCGAACCAGCGCTGTTTCAGAACTCGGACATAGAGGAACCGAAGCGCGGCGCGGTTCACGTGAATCGCCGGCCAACTGAGCTTGCGCTCTTCGAGCAAGTGCAGCAGGTACGAACGCACCTGTTCGGCATCCATCCGCGCCGGGCTCTTATCGTAATGCCGAGCAAACCGCTCAACCGAGCCGATGTAACTTCGAATCGTATCTTCCGAAGAGTTGCGCAGTCGCAGCTCCTCCGTCATTCGCTGTCGCAGTGGTGTCATGGAACGACCTCTCCTTTCGGTCGTTCCTGGATCATGCCGAACTACAGCCCGGCTGGCTCAAGCTACCAATACTGCGCGAAGCGCTTCGTTCAAGTGGGGATCTCGTCCATTGAGAAAGCCGACCGTCCGGCCTACGGCCGGTCTCGGTCCAGTCGGCGATATCCCTGTTTCACAAGTCGAATGGCGCTGCGGAATGCCGCGTTAGCGCAAAACATAGTCCATACACTATTCACAAATGACATTTCGTAATGCGATGGGAATGCTTGGACTAGCGTGCGTCGCGATTTGTGGAATAGCCTCAACTTTTCTCGGTTACGAGATGATGGATAAAGTGAACGAAAGACTTCCCGAGCGTGAGCGTTTTCAGCCGCTTGGGTGGTATTGGACAAAGTCACGACGACTTCACCGAGAATACAAAAGGCTGGTTACCGC
>JBJMGJ010000253.1:0-7999 GCA_045807965.1 Bryobacteraceae bacterium
AGTCAGCGTTGAACGCGGTACAGGTCAGCGGGTGCAGCTTGATCGCTTTACCTTCCACGAGTACCGGTTCGAAGGCCTGAATACCCAAGCGGTGGAGCGTGGGAGCGCGATTCAGAAGAATTGGATGGTCTTTGATGACCTCTTCAAGAATGTCCCAAACCACGGGATCCTGCTGCTCAACGAGTTCCTTCGCCTGCTTGATGGTCGTGCAATGACCGCGCTGTTCGAGCCGATGATAAATGAACGGCTTGAAGAGCTCGAGCGCCATCTTCTTCGGAAGACCGCACTGATGCAGCTTTAGCTCTGGACCGACCACAATGACCGAGCGGCCGGAGTAGTCAACGCGCTTACCGAGAAGGTTCTGGCGGAAGCGGCCCTGCTTGCCCTTCAGTGTGTCGGAAAGCGACTTCAGAGGACGATTGTTGGCGCCACGAAGAACACGACCGCGGCGTCCATTGTCAAACAGCGCGTCCACCGCTTCCTGTAACATGCGCTTTTCATTGCGCACGATCACGTCAGGAGCATGCAGCTCCATCAGTTTCTTCAACCGGTTGTTTCGGTTGATAACGCGACGATAAAGGTCGTTTAGATCGGAGGTTGCAAATCGGCCGCCATCGAGTGGGACGAGAGGCCGCAATTCTGGCGGAATGACCGGGATGACGTCGAGAATCATCCACTCCGGCTTATTGCCGGATTTGCGGAAGCTTTCGACGACCCGGAGACGCTTGGCGAACTTCAGCTTCTTTTGGGCTGAAGTTTCGGTCCGCATTTTCTCGCGGATTTCCTGGCTCAACGATTCGATGTCGAGTTTGCGAAGGAGTTCCTTCACGCCCTCGGCACCCATCATGGCGACGAAGGCGCCTGGGAATTCCTGATCCAGCTGGCGCTTGCGCTCGTCGCTGATTACTTCACCGGTGGACAAACCAGTGCTTTCGCCTGGATCGATGATCACGAATGCTTCGTAGTAAAGCACCCGCTCTAGTTCGCGCAGCGTGATGTCGACCAGGTATCCGATTCGGCTCGGAAGTCCTTTGAAGAACCATACGTGCGAACAGGCACTGGCCAGTTCGATGTGGCCAAGGCGTTCGCGGCGCACACGCGAAAGAGTAACTTCAACGCCGCACTTGTCGCAGATTACTCCGCGATGCTTCATCCGTTTGTACTTACCGCATAGGCACTCCCAATCCGCGACCGGTCCAAAGATACGGGCGCAGAATAAGCCGTCGCGCTCCGGCTTGAAGGTTCGGTAATTGATCGTTTCCGGCTTGGTGACTTCCCCATGGGACCAGCTCCGAATCTTTTCCGGAGAGGCCAGACTGATTCGAATCGAATCAAAGTCTGCGATCAGATTGGCTCTATCGTACGGAGAGGAACGATACATGAATTGTTCTTAGATACCTTTCAAAGTACGAGCCCACTTCCCAACACTCTGCGGAGGAGCGTGGGGCACGAAATGACGCGCCCCTCCGCAGCAAATATCAACTAATCCGCAGCGTGAGCCAGATCCTGCATCTCGCGCGGCTTCTTCATCAGTTCCACATCGAGACACAGACTCTGCAATTCCCGGATCAACACGTTGAAGGATTCCGGCACGCCCGGTTCGGCGGCGGCTTCGCCCTTCACGATTGCTTCATAGATCTTCGCGCGTCCGTACACATCGTCGGACTTGGCCGTTAAGAGCTCTTGCAGGATGTAAGCAGCGCCGTACGCTTCGAGCGCCCAGACTTCCATTTCGCCGAAGCGCTGGCCGCCGAACTGAGCCTTGCCGCCCAGTGGTTGCTGGGTGATGAGCGAGTAAGGTCCGATCGACCGGGCGTGAATCTTGTCGTCAACCAGGTGGCTCAGCTTCAACATGTAGATGAATCCGACCGTTACGGGCTGTTCGAACATGGCCCCCGTCATTCCGTCATACAACTCAATCTTGCCGGAGGTTGGCAATCCTGCCGCGGCCAGTTGGCTCTTGATGTCCTTTTCCGCGGCACCGTCAAAGACCGGCGTCGCGAAGTGAACACCCAGCTTTTCAGCCGCCCAGCCCAAGTGGGTTTCGAGGATCTGCCCCACATTCATACGGGACGGAACACCGAGCGGATTCAAGACGATTTCGACCGGCGTGCCATCGGGCATGTACGGCATGTCCTCTTCCGGAACAATGCGGGCGATAACACCCTTATTTCCGTGCCGTCCGGCCATCTTGTCGCCGACGGAAAGCTTGCGCTTCATGGCGATGTAGCACTTGACGAGCTTAATGACGCCCGGCGGCAATTCGTCACCCTTGCGGAGTTTGGCGATTTTTTCTTCCGTGATCTTCTCGAGAACCGCGATCTGCCGAGAAGTCATTTCTTCGATTTCGTCGATCTGCTCGTTCAGCCGAACGTCACGCGTATTTAAACGCATGCGCTTCAGGTCGCGAGCCCGGAGCTTCTCGAGCACGTCGCGGGTCAGCGGCGTGTCCTTCGAGAGGAGCTTCTTGTTCGTTTTTTCGTCGTGCAGGTCAGCCTGGAGCTCTTTGCCCATCAGGAGCTGTTCGAGGCGCTTCGCACGCTCGTCGCTGAGAATGCGCTTCTCATCTTCGAGGTTGCGGTGCATGCGCTCTTCCTGCAGATGGAGAATCTGCTTGGACCGCTCGTCGAGTTCGGCACCCTTGCGCGAGAACACCTTGCAATCAACGATGGTGCCCTCGATACCCGGCGGGCAGTAGAGGGAGGCATCCTTTACGTCACCGGCCTTTTCGCCGAAGATCGCGCGGAGCAGTTTTTCTTCCGGGGTCAGCTGCGTTTCGCCCTTCGGCGTCACTTTGCCGACCAGGATGTCACCCGGCTTTACCGTTGCCCCGACACGGATGATTCCGCTTTCGTCGAGGTTGCGGAGGAACGATTCCGCAATATTCGGAATGTCGCGAGTGATTTCCTCGGGCCCGAGCGTGGTGTCACGCGCCTCGATTTCGAACTCTTCAATGTGGATCGAGGTGTAGTAATCGTCCTTGACCAGCTTTTCGCTGACCACGATGGCATCTTCGAAGTTGTAGCCGCGCCACGGCATGAACGCGACCAGAACGTTGCGGCCGAGCGCCAACTCACCGGCCTCGGTGCATGGACCGTCGGCGAGAACATCGCCCTTCCGGACCCTTTGGCCCTGGTAAACGATCGGCTTCTGGCTGATACAGGTGTTTTGATTGGAGCGTTTGAACTTGGTCAGCTGATAAATGTCGGCACCAACTTCGCGCGACATCTGCCCCTGATGTGCTCCGCCTTCAACACGAACGATGATGCGTTCGCTGTCGACTGAATCGACGATACCAGCGCGCTTACAGATCACGACCGCGCCGGAATCCCGAGCTGTCACTCGTTCCATGCCGGTACCAACGTACGGCGCCTCGGCGCGAAGCAGAGGAACGGCCTGACGTTGCATGTTCGAACCCATCAAGGCTCGGTTCGCATCGTCATTTTCGAGGAACGGAATCAAGCTGGCGGCTACCGAGACCAGTTGCTTCGGACTGACGTCCATGTACTCGATCTCGTCGCGATGCTTGAGAACGAAGTTGCCGGCTTGCCGCGCATTGACCAGGTCGTCAACAATCCGGCCAGTGTCGTCGAGCGCAACGTTCGCCTGCGCAACGATGTACTTGTCCTCTTCCCAAGCCGACAGATAGTCGGAATGAGATTCGAACTCGGCAAGCTGCTTCTGCGCAGATGCGGCAGTCTGGTTGGCCTTTTCGATCTCCTCGCGTGGAACCACCTGCCCCACGCGGAACGGTGTCTCACCGGGATTCAGAATCCTGACTTCGTCCACCAGAATGCCTTCCCGTACGCGACGGTAGGGGCTCTCAATGAAGCCGTACTCGTTAATGCGAGCGAAGCACGAGAGCGATGAGATAAGGCCGATATTCGGACCTTCCGGCGTTTCAATCGGGCAGATACGTCCGTAGTGCGTCGGGTGAACGTCGCGGACTTCGAATCCGGCGCGTTCACGAGAAAGACCACCCGGTCCAAGAGCCGAGAGACGACGTTTGTGCGTGATCTCGGATAGAGGATTGGTCTGGTCCATGAACTGCGACAGCTGGCTCGATCCGAAGAATTCGCGGATGGCCGCCATCACAGGCTTGGCGTTCACCAGGTCATGCGGCATGGCCGTGGACATTTCCTGGTAAACCGACATTTTTTCCTTGATCGCCCGCTCCATGCGGACCAAGCCGATCCGGAACTGGTTTTCGAGCAACTCACCCACGGCGCGGACGCGACGATTACCCAGATGATCGATGTCGTCCACGACACCCAGGCCCTTGCGGAGCCTGAGGAGGTAAAGAATAGTGTCGATAAAGTCTTTCTGGTCGAGCGTACGCTTGTCGAGCGGCGTTGCATCCGCCCGGTCGTGCAACTTGATGTTGAACTTCATGCGTCCGACTCGCGAGAAGTCGTACTTTCGCGAATCGAAGAACATGCCCTGGAACAGCTGGGTGGCGGTATCTAAGGTCGGCGGATCGCCTGGACGCAGCTTGCGATAGATTTCGAGCAACGCATCGTTCTGGCTCTTGACAGCATCCTTGCGCAGGGTCGCGGAAATGACGTTACCGGCATCGTCCCGATCCGGGAAGAAGATTTCGACGGATTCGATACCCGCTTCGGTCAGCTTGCCGATCAGCGTCGACGTCAGTTCGTGGTTGGCCTCGATCAGGACCTCGCCGGTCGACATATCGATTACGTCGGCCGCGACATACGCGCCTTCGAGATCGTTTGACGCGACTTCTACCTGCTCGATCTTGTGTTTTTGGATCTCGCGGAAGACCGAGTTGGTGATTTTCCTGCCCTGCGGAACCACCTGGTCACCTGCCGCATCGTGGATGGCATGCGACAGCTTCATTCCGATCAGGTTCTCGCCTACACCCCAATACAGCTTGCTGTCCTTCAGGGCAACGGTTGAGAGCTTGTAAAAAGCGCGAATGATGTCAGAATCGCCCTTCAGACCTAAGGCGCGAAGGAAAACTGTACCGTAGAACTTACGTTTGCGATCGATCCGGACGTAAAGAAGATTCTTGTTGTCGTACTCGAACTCGACCCAGCTACCGCGGTAAGGGATGATTTTGCCGAGAAAATAGCCCTGTGCCTGGACGCGCTCGAAAAACACGCCTGGCGAGCGATGTAACTGGGAGACAATAACGCGCTCGGTACCGTTGATGATGAAGGTACCGTTGTCCGTCATCAGTGGGATTTCACCGAAGAAGACTTCCTGCTCTTTGATGTCCCGAACTGTTTTATTGCCGGCTTCGTCCTTGTCGTAAACAGTGAGCCGGATCGTTACCTTCAGCGGAGCGGCATAAGTCATACCGCGCTCCTCGCATTCGGGCACGTCGTACTTCAATTGGAGAGCGACAGGGTCACCGCAACGATTGCAGAAAGTGACGATGTTTTTGTTGAACGTGCCACAACGATGGCAGAGCACGTCGCCCGCGTGGAACGGGTCGGTTTCAATTTCAGCGCCGCAACTCGGGTTACGGCAAATGGTTCGCAGGTGATGCAGGCCTTTTAAATTGCCGCATTTGCACTCCCAGTTACCGATGGAGTAATCGACGAATTCGAGCTGACTGAGACCGCGAAAGTCGGAGATCGGAAAGACGGAGCTGAAAACACTCTGAAGACCTGCATCTTCCCGCTCCTTCGGCAGAAGATCCATTTGCAGAAAACGCTCATAAGATCGCTTCTGCACTTCAATGAGATTGGGAATCGGAATGGAAGTTTTGATCTTCGAGAAATCAACTCTCTCACGGAGAGAACCATTTGAAACGTTGGGCATCTACGCTTGTCCTTTAAGAACGAACCAATGACGAAAAACAAACACCCAGCCGTGAAGACTGAATGGCGGCGGTGCTGACCCGCCTAGATGAAAAGAGCCGCTTCAATTGAGCCTCGCGACTCAAGAAACGATTTCTGCTCAGCTCGAGGCGTCGCCAGCCGCGCGGAGGCAATTTGACTTGAGAAATACCGGAAAGAATGACGACTTAGACTTGGAACGTGGCGAAAACTAAGCCGACCTGTGCACTGAATCGAGAAGGAAATAGGAGCTTGGGATTTGAGCATGCAAAAGCCCCGCCGACCTCTATAGGCCCGCGGGAAACTCTTTAGATTAAACGGCTAAGTAAATTTCTAAACCGCCCTAACCTGACGTCAAACACATGGTAGCACAAAACGAGCCAGCCGTGTCTGACGAGATACGGCTGGCTCAAACCTTCCTGCAAAAGCGAATTGGCTTACTTTACTTCTACAGTTGCACCGGCGTCGGTGAACTTCTTCTTGATCGCCTCAGCCTCGTCCTTGTTAACGCCTTCCTTGATCGGCTTCGGAGCGCCGTCAACCAGATCCTTGGCTTCCTTGAGACCGAGGCTCGTGACCTCGCGTACCGCCTTGATAACGTTAATCTTATTTGCGCCAGCAGCCGTCAGGATAACCGTGAATTCGGTCTTTTCTTCCGCCGGAGCAGCCGCAGCCGCTCCGCCACCGCCGGCACCGGGTGCCGCAACGGCCACCGAGGCAGCAGCTGCGGAAACGCCCAGCTTCTCCTCAAGCATTTTCACCAGCTGTGACGCCTCGAGCAGTGTCAGGCCCTGAATCTGTTCTGCAATTACGTTAATATCCGCCATGATCTTCTATACTCCTTACGATTTCCTATTCAGGAGGCTTTTCCGCACAAGGCGTTGCCCACCTGCGACTTGAAACTTAAACTCGGGTTCCGCCCGCAGCCGGACCTAAGCCTGAAACTTTCCTTCTTTGCCTGCCTGATCGAGCACAACCGCCAGATTCCGACCAACACCGGCGATCGAGCTCACCACGCGCGTTGCATTTGCGTTGATGAGGTAGAGCAGCTTCGCGTAGATTTCTTCCTTTGGCGGCATCGACGCGAGATCATTGATGGCTGCCACATCAATGACGCGCCCTTCCACCATGCCAGCCTTGAAAGTAAAGGCGGCATTGTCTCTCGCGTACTTCTGGAGAGCTTTCGCCAGCGCCACCGGATCCCCCGATGTATACGCCAGCGAAGTCATTCCTCGAAGATTCCCAAGAACATCACCAGCCGTCGTACCTTCTGCCGCCTTGGCCGCAATATTGTTCTTGACCACTTCGTACTGACCACCAGCGTCGCGGATCGTTCTCCGCAGCTGGTTGTCCTGGCTGACCGTCAGCTTTTCGTAACCCGTCACGAAGAAGTTTTTGTTGTCCTCGAGCGCCTTTTTCAGGTTCTCGAAATCTTTCTTCTTTTCGTTCTTATTCTTCATGCGTCCTCCTCTGTCGGTTCCGGTTAAGCAGTAGCCTTGGCATTGAAGGCCGTTACGTCCAGCGGCACTCCGGGGCCCATCGTGGAGCAGATGGTCGCGCTCCGAACGTACTTACCCTTCGCCGCCGACGGTTTCGCCTTCAGCACCGCCTGGATCAAGCTATTCGTATTCTCGAGCAGCTTGTCCGTCGCAAAACTGACCTTCCCGACCGGAGCATGGATGACGCCCGTCTTGTCCACGCGGAATTCGACTTTACCAGCTTTGATTTCCCCGACTGCATTACGGATGTCGGTCGTTACCGTGCCCGTTTTCGGGTTGGGCATAAGCCCGCGCGGACCGAGCACCTTGCCAAGACGACCAACAGAGCGCATCATGTCGGGCGTGGCGATCACGGCGTCATAATCGGTCCAGTTCTCGCCCTGGATGCGATTGACCATCTCCTCGCCACCAAAGAAATCGGCTCCCGCCTCTTCTGCTTCGCGGAGCTTGTCGCCGGAAGCAATGACGAGAACCTTCTTCGACCTGCCGAGCCCGTTGGGAAGGACCACTGTCCCACGGACCATCTGGTCAGCATGCTTCGGATCGACACCCAGACGCATGTGGACCTCAACGGTCTCGTCGAATTTGGTGAACTTTACTTTTTGAACGAGCGGAACAGCTTCAGCGAGCACATAAGACTTCGCTTCCACTTGTTTCGCCGCGGCTTCATACTTCTTGCCTGGCTTTTGACTCATA
>JBJMGJ010000254.1:0-5952 GCA_045807965.1 Bryobacteraceae bacterium
GCCCGAGATCGCGGAGGGCACCATGAATGAAATTCGGAGTTCAACCCGCGATCTCTACGAACGCATCCATCGCCAGCAAGCCAGTTACGCAAGACGACAAACAAAGCTCAACGGGATCGCGTTCGTTCTTTTCGCCATTGGAACGAGCTTGATGCTGGTCTTTTTGATCCGCGTCTATTCCGCCGCTCTCGGGGCTCTGAGAGCCCGAGATGCCATGTACTACCGGCTGGAGGAAATGAACGCCAATCTGGAGACGCAGGTAGATGATCGTACGCGGGACTTGCGGTTGGCGAATGACGAGCTTCAGCAGTTTGCCTACGTAGCGAGTCACGATTTGCAGGAGCCGCTGCGGACGGTTACCAGTTTCAGTCAGCTGCTCGCATCTCGCTACAAAGGCAGGCTGGATGAAGACGCCGATGAATTTATCGGCTACATCGTCAACTCTTCTCGACGAATGACGGACCTCATCAACGGACTCCTTGCGCTGGTGCGCCTACGAAAGGAGGGTACCCCGACAGAGCCCGTGTCATTTGAACGAATGGTGGCAGAGGCACAGACTACCCTGCAGGCCTGCCTACGCGACAGTCAGGCCCAGGTTCTTGTGGAAGGTAAACTTCCCGCACTGGTCGTCGATCGCATCCAACTGATGCAGGTATTCGAGAACCTGTTCTCGAATGCAGTCAAGTATCGGAGTGATAAGCCTCTGATCATCCGAGTGTCGTGCCACCAGAGCGCCACGGAATGGATCTTTAGCGTCTCGGATAACGGCCGTGGGTTCGATCAGCAGTACGCTGGTCGGATCTTCGGCCTGTTCCAGCGGTTGCACGTCAACGAAGTGCCGGACGGTACGGGGATGGGCCTCACCATCAGCCGGAAGGTGATCGAAAGACACGGAGGACGTATCTGGGTCCACTCAGTAGCCGGGATTGGCTCAACCTTCTATTTCAGTTTGCCGGAAAGCCTCAATCTCTCGCGTGAGCCGGAATCCGCCTCGCCAGACAAGAAAGCATTCGCCCGTACCGCTGGTTAAGATTTCGAGGAAACCTTACTCCCCAGGCCCGTTCGCGTCACTGTTCAACAGCACTGTCGGCACAACCGACATGCCCGGAATCAATCGGCGATCGCGGTTCTCACCTGGCTCGAGAACGATCTTTACCGGCACGCGCTGTACGACCTTAACGTAGTTCCCGGTGGCATTCTCTGGGGGCAGCAAACTGAACTTTGCTCCCGAGGCGGCGGCGATGCTGTCAATGTGCGCGCGGTATTTCCTGCTTCCACCGTAGGCATCCACCTCAATCTCAACCCTCTGCCCGACGCGCATCTTTTGCAGTTGGGTCTCTTTGAAATTCGCAGTGATCCACACGTCTTCCAGCGGAACAATGGCCATAAGTTGCTGTCCCGCGGCGACCTGAATGCCAGGCTCCGCGGTTTTGCGGGTTACCACGCCGTCCACCGGCGCCCGCAGGATAGTGTAATCAAGATTCAGCTTGGCTTGGTCGAGATCCGCTCTTTTCTGTTTAGCCGTTGCTTTGGCGCTCTCATACCGGGCGGCGGTAACGGCCCGCTGGCGTGACTCCAATTGTTCACTCTGGTGACGCTGAACAGTTGCGGTTGCCAGCCTTGCTTTAGCTTCGTCAACCTGGGCGATGGCCTGATCCAGCGTCTGTTCAGCTTCGAGAACCTCTGCTCGCCCCGCGGTCACCTGCGCGGCATTGGCATCGGCCGCTGCCACGGCGGCATCGTAGTCCTGTTTCGAGATTTCGTCTTTCTCCACCAGAGCCTTGAATCGCTCGAGATCCTTCTGCGCCTTCACATAGTTCGCTTGGCGTTGCGCCAGACCTGCGTTGGCCGAGTTGAGTCTGGCGCGAGCCGCCTCGACTCCTTTCTCGGCCGCTGTGACGCTGGCTCTTGCCTGTTGTTCCTGCGTCACACTCGTGCTGATCTGGCCGGAGGTCGTAATGTTCGTGACGGGAACGCTCTGTTCCGATTCGAGCGTATCCGCTTCGGAACTCGAGAGCTGGGCTTCGGCTTGCGCTACAGCAACCTTGTAGTCCGCGGGATCGAGCCGAATCAATTCTTGACCGGCACGCACGTTCTGGTTGTCGTTAACCAAAACCGAGAGGACATTTCCGCTGATCCGCGAACTGATTGGGATCACGTGTCCGTCTACTTGTGCGTCGTCGGTAGATTCGCGAACCGAATAATAAGAGTAGACAGGAATGGCAACAATAATGGCGACCACCAGGACTGCAATAACAATGAGCCGCACTGTTCTTTTGCGCCGCGGGTCAGAGCGCTTGCGCCTGTTTTGCGCCTCCTGCGCTTCGTTATTTTGTCCGCCGTCACCCCTTTGCTCTTGCGATTGCTCTTCCGCCATACCGACCTTCTACTCCCTCGATCTCTTTCTAGTACCCACACTGTGCCGCGCGCACTTGTCTGTATATGTCGCCAGGCTCTGTCTCATTTTCTCCAATAGTCTTGCCAGTGCATCCTTTTCTTCAGTGTTCAACCCCTGCATCAAAATGCACAAGTTCTGAAAGTGTACAGGAGCGAATTCGTCCAGCAGTTTTTCGCCGGAGGGCGTAATCTGCGCATAGCGAACGCGACGGTCTGTTTCATCCACCAGGCGCCTTACCCATCCCCGCTCTTCCAGAGAATCAATAAGGCCTGTGATATTCGCCCGGCTAACAATCAGCATTTCTCCCAGATCGTGAAGTTGCATACCTTCTTCGGGTCCGTTGCGCAAGAGCATCAGAACGTTATAAGTCGACTTCGATAAACCGAAATCGGCCATGTAGCGAGCCATGATCTGGTGGAGCGCGTCATACGTAAGCGCGAGGTCCAAAGCCACGCGCGAAGAATCAAGATCGAAACTTTGATAGCGCGGACCCTCATCTCTAAGGAGCGAGCGGTAGAACGAGTGGCGCTGGCCTTCAGGCACAGACGTTTGATTCGCTGAAGATAGTAAAGTTCCTAATTATTTAGCATCGCAAAACAACCGAAATGCACCGGAAAATAGAACAGAAGACCCGAAATTCTCGTGGGAAAGGCACAGCACCGATGAGACGAACAATTCTTACAGTTGCAATATTCTTGGGATTACTGCCTTCCGCGAATGCTGCGGAATTGCAAGGGGTTTTGGCCGATTGGAGATGTACCGAGAGGATGGTGAAGGATGGCCGCGAAAAGACCTTGAAGGACGACGCGAGCTGTTCTCTGGCGAAAAATCCGGGGCGCAGCGAGTACGGCCTAATAACGAGCGAGAAGAAGTTTTATCGCTTCGATAAGCCGGGAAACGACCACGCACGAGAACTTCTCGGAAACAGCCACGACAAAGATGATTTGCGGGTTGTCGTACGGGGCGAACTGGACGGGAATACCATCAAAGTCCAATCCATGAGCATTCTATGAGTCGATAGGCGCAAACAGACTTAGCCGCTTGCCGCTACATCGCCGTGAATCTCGACCCGGACGTCATCTTCTGTCCGGGCCGGCTCGGGCAGCTTTCCTGTCCAGTTGGCCCAACCCCAAAAAAGAGCCGTGGAAGAACTCAGAAGACCGGACACGGCGCCGATTGCACGGATGCTGAAGTTCTGTGACGCCAATCCCGCGCCTAACATCGAAAGCATCATGGTAGACCAGTTCATCGTTTCAATAGTTGAAAACACGCGCCCGCGGTAGCGATTGTCAACATGGGTGAGCAGGTTCGACCAGTTAAGAACAGAACTCACGGCCACCGCGGCACGGGACAGGCCCATGAAAAACAGAGCTGCGCTCCAGGAACCCATCTGGCTGAACAGTACGTAAGAGCCCCCGTGGAGCAGGTAGCAGAAGAAGACGGTTTGCTTGTAAGCGTTGAAGCTGATTCTTTTGCCTAGCCAATTGCCAACGATACCTCCGATCAGGAGGCCCACACCCGCGATGCCCCAAAGCTGACCCAGGCCTTCGGCGCCCCGTTTGAAGACTATTTCGCTGAAGAGGGTAAACAGAACCTGCGCAGCGCCGCCGCCGCTCGCCCAACCGACGCTGATCAACGCAATACCCAAAATCAACGGACTCTTTCCCATATAAGCCAAGCCTTCACGGTATTCGTGCCATGGTCTGGCGACCTTGGTCTCGTTTAAGCTGTCCGGCGCGGAAGCCGGTTTGGCGCGAAAGTGTCCTTCAGGCGAGCGCAGCCGGGAGATGCAGAACCCGGAAAAGAAGAACGACAGCGAATTGAAAAGGAACGCTACTTCGTATCCGTACTTTGCCGCTGTCGTGCCGCCGAAGAACGCTCCCACCGCAAGCGTGATCCATCCGGTGGTCTGGGTCAGCGAGTTGGCGGTATGAAGCTCCTCGTCGGTAGCGATGGACGGCAGGATCGCCGAACGACCACTGGTAAAAAACGGCGAGGCCATCATCAGCACCGCGCTGAGAGCATAAAGCAGCCAGATTTGGCGATAGACGAAAGCGGCAATGAATCCAAGAGCGATGAATCCTCGAACAAGATCGCTCGCAATCATGAGCCGTTGCCGGTCGAAGCGGTCGAGCAATACGCCGGCGACCGGGCCGATCAGAACGGCGGGGACCGCGCGAGAAAGCATAACGCCCGCGACGACACCGCCGCTGTGGGTCATCTCGATCGCAAGGCTCAGGACAGCGATGTTGTTGAAATGGTCTCCGACCTCGCTGACGATTTGGCCGAACCAGGTATAGCGATAATTTCGATTGGTCCGGAGCAGCGAACTGAAACTACTGCTCATCAGCCCGTTTCGACGCGCGAATGCGCGATCCTCTGACCACTTGGCTCAAGGTGATCGCCTGCCCTAAATGTCTTTGCGTATGCTCCGCGAGATGCACGAGGAGCCCGATCACTGTGGACGGCAATCCTTGTCGGCCCACTCCCCGAAACGCAAAAAGGTCCGCGGCATTCACCTGCCGAACTCGATCCTCCGCTATTTGCAAGTTTGCTTTTATTCGGGCGAGGAGATCGGACAGACTCCCCTGGCCGTCCGCCTCGGAGGAAAGCTCTCGAAGCTGCGCTTCGGTCAGCGCGCCTCCGAGCAGGTACGTGCTGATGCGGTCGACACTCCCCGCCAGGTGTTTCAAGTGGAAACCCAGAGTTCCGCCGGGTGTCTGTGCCCAGACTTCAGCGTCGGAAACATCGCGAGTGTACTTGTCCAAGTCTTCGCGTACTTGCTCGAAACTAAACAGGACCGGCATAACAGCCGGATGAATATGGGGGAGAGGGCCTCGTAGCCAAGGCTCCGGAAACGTGGAACTCACTTGCTTTACCGCATGTTTCCGGTGTGGCCTAAAGAGTATCGCCCGGGCTGAGGATAAACGCAAAGCCCATGCGGCCCGTCTCCCACCTTGATGCGTGTCTTCATCTTTCCGCTCGCGGTGTCAAAGACATATACTTCGCTGTTGTAACGTCCGGAGAGCCAAAGTTCTTTTCCGTCGGCCGAAACACCGCCCATGTCAGGGCTTCCGCCGCCCGGGATGTTCCAGCGCGTGGCCACTTTTCGGTTCTTCAGGTCGATCAGTGAAATAGAACCGCCCGAGTGATCGGTCGCGGTGCCACGGTTCGAAACGTACATGTACTTCGAATCTCGGCTGAAATAGAGCCCATGCGCGCCGACGCCTGTCGGAATGAAATCGATCTGCTGGAATCGATCGCCATCAATGACGTGCACCCCGTTCGAATCCATGTTTGCCACGTAGAAAACTTTGCCATCGGGCGAGATCCGGCAATCCTGCGGCATACCTTTAGGCGTTAGCGGGAGATGCCCGAGAACCTTCTGCGCCGCCACGTCCACCTTGATCATCTCGCTCGAGAATTCGCAAGTCGCCAGCATGTAGCGGCCATCGGGCGAGAAGTCCGCATGGTTGACGCCCGCGCAGTTTACCGGTACGCGACTGACGACCTCCATGGTCTGTGCATTCCGGAAGTCGATCCGTTTTTCCCGC
>JBJMGJ010000255.1:0-5523 GCA_045807965.1 Bryobacteraceae bacterium
ACATCCTTGAAGGCAGCGTACAGAAAGTGGCGGACGCGGTGCATGTGAACGCGCAGTTGATCCGCGCGGCTACGGACGATCATCTTTGGGCGGAAAGTTACGACTGCAAACTCAGCGAGGGCATTTTCGCGGTGGAAGCCGAGGTTGCGCAAAAAGTTGCCCTGGCTCTCAACGCCAAGCTAACCGGTGCCGAGCAGCAGGTTTTAACGCGGAAACCGACGAACAATCCCGCGGCTTACGACGCTTACTTGAAGGGAACGGCGCAGTATTTCCAATTTACCGAGGAAACAAACAAAGCAGCGGTGCATTCCTTCGAGGAAGCGGTCCGGCTCGATCCCGAATTCGCGGGAGCATGGGCGGCATTGTCCCGGACGCATTCTCTGATTTTTTTCCATTACGAGGTAACGGCGCCGCAACGGGAAGCGGCTGAAAAGGCGCTGGCGGAGGCGACCCGGCTGCAGCCGAACCTGGCCGAAACGCAGTTGGCCCGGGCGTATTTTCAATACTGGGTCTTGCGGGACTACAAAGGCGCATTGGAAATGATGCAGAGGCTGCGAACTTCCTGGCCCAGCAACGCAGAAGTCCTGCGGGTGATGTCTTTCATTTACGCCCGTCTGGGACAATGGAAGGAGTGCGTGGACGCCATCGACCAGTCCGTAGGGCTGGATCCACGCGATCAATTTACTCGCGCACAATCAGTCCTGGTTCATCTGGCGACCCGCGATTTCGGCCGATCTGTTCAAATTGCCGATAGCGCACTTCAAATCTGGCCTAACGACGGCTCCCTGTTGAGCTTGAAAGCATTCGCACTCCAGGCCAGCGGTGAATTGGATGACGCGCAAGCGGTCCTTGCCGGCACCGTGCCGGCCAAGGACGGCGAACTGGATTCACGCTTTGGCGCCCTGTTGTATCAGGCGCTGCTGCGGCGCGATCCCGAAAGTGTGCTGAAACCTTTCGATGCCTATTCCCGCGCGGCCGGACAAAATGACGGTGGGTTTTTGCTTTCGTGGGGAACTCTGCAGGAAGCAGCCGGTAAGATCTCCGAAGCTCGAGCGAGCTTTGCCCGCGCGCGAGACAAATTGCAAGCGCAGCTAAATGGACAGCCGGAGAACAAAGAATTGATCGGTCCGCTTATCTTCGCCTTCGCGGTACTTGGACAACAACAGGATGCGTTGAAAGCACTTGATCGATTCGACGCGCTCAGCGCCGGTGACGCGCGCGCTATCGGAACCGGAAACGAACTTCGCGCGCGCGTGTTTGTGCGGTTCGGCGATAAAGAAAAAGCGATTGCCAGTCTGGAACGGGTCCTTTCCGGGCCTTGTGACGGGATCTTTGGACCGCCCATTTCTCCTGCATTGCTTCGCCTCGACCCCTGCTGGGATTCGCTCCGAAGTGATCCGCGTTTTCAAAAGCTCTGCGAAGAAAAGCCGAGATGAGAATCGAAAACTTTTTTACCGAGTTGAAGCGGCGCAATGTTTACAAGGTTGCGGTCGCCTACGCGGTGGTTTCGTGGCTATTGGTGCAGGCCGCTTCCATTCTCTTCCCGGCTTTCGACGCGCCGGCATCGTCGATGAAGATCCTCGTGATCATCCTTGCGATTGGTTTTCCCATCGCCCTGGCTTTTTCCTGGGCCTTCGAAATCACGCCCGAAGGAATCAAACGCGAATCCGAGGTCGCGCCTAACCAGTCGGTCACGCATCATACCGGCCGCAGAATTATCGGCCTGACCATCGGCCTGGCGGTAGTCGCGGCCGGCCTTCTCGCTTTTCGCCTCGCTTGGTCACCGAAAGGGCGAGTGACCGTGGAGGGCGGAGCTCCTGCGACGCCGAATGTTTCGGTCCGCAGCGAAAGTCTCGCCGGAACTCGCCCCTCCATGCCGATTCCGGAAAAATCGATCGCCGTTCTCCCGTTCGACAATTTGAGCGATGACAAATCGAATGCCTATTTCACGGAAGGGATTCAGGACGAAATTCTGACGCGGCTCTCCAAGATCGCCGCCCTCAAGGTGATCTCGCGGACTTCCACTCAGAAATACAAGAGCGCGCCGGAAAATTTGCGCGACGTTGGCCAGCAGCTAGGCGTCGCGCACGTCCTCGAAGGAAGCGTGCAGAAGATCGCCAACGCCGTGCACGTCAACGTGCAGCTGATCAAAGCCGCCACCGACGAACATCTCTGGGCGGAAAGCTACAACCGCAAGCTGGACGACGTCTTTGCGGTCGAAGGCGAAGTGGCCACGGCTATCGCGGAACAGCTGAACGGCAAGCTAACCGGGGCCGAGCAAAGAGTAATCGCCGACAAACCGACGAATATTCCAGCCGCCTACGATGCCTACCTGCGGGGCCTTTCAATCGAGCACAATCAGTATAACTACCTCGCCTTTCAAAATGCTGCGAGCGCCTACTCTCAGGCCGTGCAGCTTGATCCAAAGTTCGCTCTCGCCTGGGCAAGACTGGCCGTCACGCGAAGTTTTCTTCATTTCAACTTCGTTGACCGCGCAGTAAATACGGCAGCCGCCGTGCACGAAGCGGCCGATCGCGCGATGGCGTTGGCTCCTGAAGCTGGCGAATCGTGGATCGCCGAAGGGGCCTATCGATACCGGGTGCTGCGCAACTACGAAGGGGCAGTGACCGCTTACCAGGAAGCGCA
The DNA here is from genome assembly GCA_045807965.1 of Bryobacteraceae bacterium. Lineage (GTDB taxonomy): Bacteria > Acidobacteriota > Terriglobia > Bryobacterales > Bryobacteraceae > Bog-105. The sequence continues at coordinate 2,647 of JBJMGJ010000255.1, forward strand.
AAGACGCTTGCCAAATAACTCCTTTCTTTTGCAGAACCTTGCCTTCGTTCAACGTCGCCTTGGCCGCTGGCAGGAAGCCGAAATCAGCTATAAGAAAGCGCTTGAGCTCGACCCTCTCGATGCAACGCTTTTGAGCTCTGTCGGCGGGGAGTTTTATCTGTATTTGCGACGGTTCGACGACGCGAGGGCAGTTCTCGACCGGGCGCTTCAGATTTCGCCTGATTCGGGACCGGTGCACGCGACTAAGGCGGGCGTTTTTCAAAACGAAGGACGGCTCGCTGAGGCTGCCCAGGAGCTCGCACACATTCCGGAGGATTCGACTGATGATTTCGTCATCAACAGCGTGCTCAGTCAGGCAATCTACGAACGCCAGTTCGATCGCGCCATTTGCGTGATCGAGCGGAAGCTAAATTCGATTCCGCCGGGACAACTGCCCGACTCCAATACCGAGTTCGGCATCGTCCAGCTCGGCTTTTGTCAGGATTGGAAGGGAATGCACCGAGAGGCCCAGCAAACTTTTGCGCGCGCCGTCGAAACGATTAAGCCAGGCTCGGATGGCGCTGTCATACCGCAGGGCAATGGTGACGCTTCTACTCTCGCGCTGGCTTATGCCGGCCTTGGACAAAAACAAAACGCGCTCGGACAGGCTCAGCTCGCAGTCAAACAGTCCGAAAAATATGCCGTCAACCTGCCCGGGGTGCTGACGATCCTCGCCCAGATACAGCCTATGTTTGGCGATCACGATGCAGCGATCGCCGCCTTGCCGCATCTCCTCGAAGTGCCTGCCGGCCTAACGATCGCTGATCTGAAATATAATCCATTCTGGGACCCGCTCCGCAAAGATCCGCGCTTCGAAAAACTCTGCGCAGAACCTAACAAATGAGCGAAGAGGAAATACGGAAGCTTGCCGCCATCATGTTCACTGACATGGTGGGTTACAGCGCGCTGAGCCAGCGCGACGAAAAACTTGCCCAGGATTTGCTGGAAGAACATCGGCAATTGCTTCGCCAGTTTTTTCCGCAGTTCCACGGAACGGAGATTAAAACGATCGGCGACGCTTTTCTGATCGAGTTCAACAGCGCGTTGGAAGCGGCGCAATGCGCCATCGAAATCCAACGCACGCTGGCCAAGCGGAATCATGATGTGACGCCCGAACGCCGCATCGAACTGAAGATCGGGATTCATATTGGTGATGTCGTGCACCGTCGCGGCGATGTTTATGGCGATGGAGTGAACATCGCCTCGCGCATCGAGCCGCTGGCGGGCGCCGGCGGAATTTGCATTTCGATGGATGTGGAGCGGCAGATCCGGAATACGCTCGGGGCTCGCTTGGAGAAGATCGCGCCAACCGAGCTGAAGAACATTTCTGTCGCGATGGATTTGTTTCGCATTGTTCTGCCGTGGGAGAAAAAATCAGAAGTCAGAGAGCAGAAGTCAGAGGTCAGAGAGCGCACCATCGCTCCTACGCGAAGAATATTTGCTTTTATTGGCGGGCTCGTCTTGTTGGCGATCATTGGTGTCGGCTGGTGGTGGAGCGCGCTTCCCCGCAAGACTTCCACGCCGTCGGCGTCTGCTTCGAAAATTACGTCGCTGGCCGTGTTGCCGTTCAAAAATTACTCGGGGGACGCTAACCAAGAGTATTTTGTGGATGGGGTGACCGACCTGTTAACGACGGAACTGAGCGGGATTGGCGCCTTGACGGTGAAGTCGCACCAGTCCGCGCTGAAGTTCAAAGGGTCGACCAGGTCGACCCCGGAGATCGGACAGGAATTACACGCCGACGCCATTGTGGAGGGTTCGGTGCTTCGTGACGGAAACCAGGTCACGGTGAACGTGCAATTGATCGAGGCTCAGACCGACCGACATCTCTGGGCAAAAAAGTTTGAGCGCGATGTGACTAACATCTTCAAAATGCGTAACGAAGTAGTCGAAGCCATCGCCCAGGAGATCCAGATCACTCTGTCGCCGGAGCAATCGTCGCGCTTGAGTAGCGCGCGGCCCGTCAATCCGGCCGCGCTGCAGGAATATCTCCTCGGCCGTGAGGCTTGGAATCGCGCCACCGAAAAGGGACTAACCGACGCTTTGGAGCACTTCAACCGCTCGAAAGAGATCGATCCGGACTTTGCCATGGCTTGGGTTGGAGTAGCTGACTATTACGCGCAGGCGGCAGATACCATCGTTGTCCCCACAGAAGCCATCGCGAAACAGACAGCGGCGGCGCAGCGAGCGTTAGCGTTGGACGACTCGTTAGGGGAGGCCCACCTGGCGTTGGCCAGCGCGAAATGGAATCAATATGAATGGAGAGAGGCCGAACTGGGACTCCAGCGGGCGCTCGAACTCAAACCAAACTATGCCCTTGGTCATTGGCAGTATGGATGGCTGCTGGTCTTTATGGGACGTTTGGACGAGGCGTTGAAGGAACTGCAGCGGGCCGTGGAATTGGATCCGCTTTCGGCGTTAATGACGCTCGACGTCAACGTGCCTTATGTCTTGAAAGGAGATTACAACAACGCTGAAGCACAATGCCGCAAAGCCCTTGAACTCGAGCCGAGCTTATACCTTCCGCATTTTGTTCTGGCATGGATCAATATAAAGCGCGGAGCTAACTATGCGAAAGCGATTGACGAATATCGTATCGCTCAGACCATGGAAACACAGCCGATTATTACTGGCTTCCTCGGCTATGCCTATGCCCGCAACGGGCAGAGAGACAAAGCGACGGAAACAATTACTGAACTCAATCAGCTCGCCGCGCAGCGCTTCGTTAGTCCTTACTGCCAGGCGCTGATTTACCTCGGCTTGGGTGAGAACAGTCAAGCCATTGACTGGCTGGAGAAGGCTTATGACGAGCGCTCGCCGTGGTTGGACTGGCTTAAA
>JBJMGJ010000256.1:0-7933 GCA_045807965.1 Bryobacteraceae bacterium
ATGTACGTCGAGCGCACCTTTTCGACCGAAAGAGCTGTTACTGCTCTGACCGCCGAGAAGCTCGAAGGCGGAGTGACGCCATCGGAGGAGTACAGCATCTTCCAGCGTTTCAGAGCGGCAACGTCGGAAGCGCCGTTCCCAGTCCGATACCCAGCCGGTATCTTCGAGGCAACCACCTCAGGCGAGTTTACTGCAATGTATTGGAGGGCTCGAACGACAGCTTTGGCTACCCTATGCACCGCTGGCTTATTCTGCTCAATCCAGTTCAACCGAGCATATAAAACGTGAGACGGATATCGTGGCACGCCGAAGACTTCCTCGAAAGAATCGCGCGGAAGCGGATCGAACAAGACGGCCGCATGCGGGTACTTGCTCTGTAGGAGCAGTAGCACATTGGGTGTAGTAATCGCCGCATCAATCCTCCCTTGTTCCAGTGCTGAAAAGTTGGAAGCTCCGAGACCCACGGAAACCGTGCTGTAATCTTGTGCTCTTAATCCATGGCGGTTAAGCAGGAAGCTCACAAGTAAGTGAGACTGTGATCCTGGCGAGGTTACACCGACTGTAGCTCCCCTCAAATCTTCGAGCTTCGTTATAGGTCTTGACGCTTTGGGGGAGGCCACAAGCGAGAAACCAAAATTAAAGAACTCCGTCAGGAATGTTTGAATGGGATGACCCTCCGCGGCCATCTGGATAGATTGCTCCAGAGAACCAGCTCCGATGTCGGCGCTCCCGCCCAGCAGTGCCTCCATCACTTTCGACGAGCCGGCCATGTCCGCGACTGTTACTTTCACTCCTTCCTGTTGGAAGTAGCCGAGACTTTTTGCCAAATGCATCGGGAGATGTCCGAACGAGCCTAGTGTTGCGGCAATGCGCACCTCAGGGATCTTTGGACGACTCTGCGTTTCTGAACATCCAATCAACAGAACGGCGCTGAGGACGATCGATAGTAGTCGCGCGGCGACCATATATATGCGCGTGCAGCTCGGAACTGTTGTCGGCTTCGCTACTCGAGTCTTCAATGCAACAGATTCTCGATGAAGTTCACGTGTCCACCTCTCGACAAGGTTCTAAGATTCGATGAAATGCGCCGCACCGCTCAGAGCCGTTACAGTGTATAACTGCGTTTGCCCGTGATTCAGCGGAGGGAATAGAGAGGAACGGTGAATGGTCGTAATGCCAAGAGTGTTGATCGGCACCGATTGACCCTTTCGTAGGTTGACGTTTGGAAGCAGTAAGCTGAACGAGGTCGAACCGAAATCGACGGTCAGGTGGATACGCACCGAGATAAACGTACCGATCTCTGTCACTTCTGTTCGGATCTCGTCACCGCTGAAGTCCTTGGATTGCGTTGCGTCCTGATAGTGGAAATGCGGTTTGCCCTGGAGCCCCGAGGTGGTGTACGAAACGTGGAGTTGATTGTTATGTACCTGATATTGATTGGGAATCACCATCTGATTCGACATGGTCTTGCTCCTTCCACACGGAACAGGAAGTATATATCAGCAACCGGACCTACTGTTGTCCCGGGTTGATCAGTAACTGAACTTTCGGATTGATTCGCGCTGTACGGAGGGACAATCAGCCACTCTTCGCAGCGTCGATGGCCTTCTTTAGGCGCTTGATCGCTTTTGCAGGGCCAGCGACTCGGGTTACTCTGAACCTCTTGCCGCGGCTCTTGTTATACGAGATGAAAAAGTCTTCGATCTGTTCGAGGAGTGATTTATTGAGTTCCGCCACGGAGAGGATCTTCTCGTGACTGTATGAATGAATAGCCACGGCAATCAGACGGTCATTGCGTGTAGTCTTACCGTCTTGCGTCTGCTCGGCTTGCATCACGCCAATCAAACGAGCGGAAAGAACGCATCCCACGTGAGCAGGTTCGTCCATCAGGACCATCACATCCATCGGATCGCCATCTTCCGCGACCGTCGATGGAACGAACCCGAAGTCAAACGGAAAGCTAAGCCCTTCCGCAAGCAAGCCGCCTAGCGTAAATGCCTCGATGGTGGGATCGTAGTCAAATTTATTGCGGCGGCCTTTTGGTGTTTCGATGACGACGCGGCATGACCTGTTCTTCTGGTCGAGTTCGTGAGAGAGGCTGGCCAAATTCATTCTGAAACTATACGCAATCGCACATTAAGTCTGCCCGAGAGATTGGAGTTGCGTACCGTCTTCGCGAAAGTTTTCAGGATGAAGCCACGCCTCCAGCCTTCCCTTTGGTTCTGGCCACTCGCGGTCCAGCATGGAATACCAGGCGGTGTCGCGATTCCGTTTTTTCACAATCATGTGCTGGCGGAATATGCCTTCGAATGTGAATCCGAGTCGCTCGGCGGCACGGCGGGAGGAGGTATTCAGCGCATTGCACTTCCACTCGTATCGGCGGTAGCGCAAGGACTCGAAACAGTAGCGGGCCAGTAGGTACATTGCTTCGGTAGCCGCGGTCGTTCGCCGCAGGGCTCGCGAATAGTGAATTCCGCCGACCTCTATGACGCGGTTCGCCCGGTCGATTCGCATGAGAGAGGCAATCCCAAGTGCAAGTCCTGAATGCTTTTCGACGATAGCGTACGTGAACGCTTCGGTTGAATTGGCCCGCTTCAGCAGATACGAATCGAACCCGGGTCGATCCGCGAACGGACCGTCCGCCAAGTATTCCCATAAGGAGTCGTTCTCCGCCCCGGACAAACGTTGCCACAGACAGTCCCCGTGCCGTTGAGGGTCTAGTGGCTCGAGCGTGATCAGACGGCCGGAGAGGGAAACGCGCTCGGGTAAGCTGGCGGGCTGGACGTCCATGAAGTTAATCTAACTGGAGTGGCTTTGCTGGCCGTCCAGGGCTTCGCTCAGAAAAATCCTAAGGAAAAGATTACGTCCATTACCGGGTCAGGATGAACATTTATTCATATCCCTGTCCGCAAGTTACGGGATAGGAAAACTACACTCGTCTGTAGATTCAAAGACTTACGAGGCCAAAAAAAAACTACCAGAATGGCCGATGCGTTGCTGTACTAAACGTCCTAAACGCGAACCAAACTCCGCCCATGATCTACAAGCAAGTTAGCAGCCATTTCACTGAAGACCTGATCGAAGAACGGCACTTCAACCGCCTGTCTCCCACGGACACTCAGTTATTCGATCTTCACGCCCGCTTGTGTCAACCCTGCGCGGTGAAGCTCCATAACGAGCGAATGTTCATCTACGCGATGCAGGCTGCCCTCGAAAGGCCGGAACCCTTCGAAAATCGTGATGGCGCAACGTTTCGCGAAGTCGCTTACGCCGCAGCTTAGCCGTACCGCGACGTTTCTCCTTCAGCGCTGACCGCGCTTGAGCCGAATTCGAGTCGATCTCCGCGTTTTACCGGGTAGAAATCGAAACAATGGCCAGTGCCCCACACGTTCAAGATTCTGTCGCTTACGGCCCGCTGGCTCGTTTACGTCACGCCGGGCGGATTTGAAGAATTTTTGCGGGGAGTAGTCCGCCCCGGCGGAAGCATTGTCGCTTGGAACAGATCCAGCTCCTCCGGATCTTGGCCGTTTGATCGAAATCGGGGAGCGTCTGGGTTTGACTTTCTTTCCAGAGATGACGAAGGTTTCCTAGTCGAGCACTTCGATTAGATCTCCGGGACGAATGGCGCCTTCCGCGAGCACGTTCGCGTAGATCCCAACACAACTGTCGTGTTGCCGCGCCACTAACTTCATCAGCTCGGGATCTGGCTCGAACGTGTCGGGGTCGAGCGTAATCATCTTGCACCGGACGTCGCGCTGGACGGCGGCGAGAATCACTTGCGATCCGATTTTCAAATTGCGCCCGACAAACTGATCTTCGGCAAAACCGATTCCCAGGTCCAGGTATAGGTAGAGATTGGCCCGAAACCGGCGCTGATCCACAACCTTGCCAAGCTCCCGGGATAATTGCTGGACGGTTTGAGTCGAAATAAGCGAAACCGGACTGCAGTCGGTCAAGGCGCGTTCCGACCGCAGCAGTGCCAGTTCGAAGCGGTCTGGCAACCCGGCTTGGAGTGACGCGAGCAGCTTCGGGTCGGTGATGCCGTACTTCTTTCCACCTGGCAATTCGATCTCGAGGTCTGTTTCGTCGTTATATCCGAGTCTGGGCCGGTACTGCAGCATTCGTCCCTGTTCCCGGGCCGTGAAATATGGAAAGTCGGGACGTGCCCGCGCATTATGGATAGCGTACATCCGATCGCCGCAAATCCCGCGGAATCCGACGAAGATCTCAGCCGTTTGCAGGCCGCACATGCTCTTGACGGGATACCGCCAAAGGCTTGCCACCCGTCCCACGGTCCTCATGCAAAGTCTCCCAACCAATCAATTCTAGGCCGCTCAAGCTGTCGCCGGAATTGCCGATAAGGAACTGATGCTCTGGAGACTGTTCTTAGCGGCCTGTTCTGCGGCTGGCCTTTTCGTCGTGTTCACAGTAATGCGGTTTGTCACAGACGAAAACCTCGAGCTTGACGGAGGAAACCGGGAAGGCGAACGCGACACGCAAGTGAGCTAAGAGATAACGCCTCCCGCCAATACGATTTCCGCGCGCCGCCGACCCGTCTGTAATCTGTTGTAATAGAAGGCAGAAGGGGTTTCTTCATGTTCAAGACCCGAGGTACTGCCTGACCATGGGTAACACAGTGACGAGGCGAGGTTTTGCCCGGATCGGTGGGCTTGCCGGACTGGCAGCGGCGCTTGGGCCGGAACTTAGGAGCGCCCAGTTCGATTATCCCTGGAAGCTGGGTGTCATCTCAGACGAGGTAAGTCTCGATCTCCCAAAGGCTTTGGGGACTTTCTTCCCGAAATATAAGCTCGAATGGACCGAGATCCGTAATGTCCGGCTGAACGGGAAAAGCAGCTACGTCTATCGGGACGCGACGCCGGATCAAATTGGAAACATCCGGAAACAGCTGGACGACGCGCATGTTAAACTCGCGGCGCTGGACACCGCGGTTTACAAAACCCCTTTGCCCGGCACAAAGCCGCTCGGGAAAAACGACGCCGACCTGCATCCTGCGCAAGGCGAATACGAAAGGCAATTAGAGGACCTGAAACACGCCGCCGACGTAGCGCACAAATTGGGCACGAACCGTCTTCGAATCTTCACATTCGCGCGCGTGGCTGATCCGGATTCGATCTTCCAGCGCATTCTGGACGAGCTCGGCAAGGCTTTGGAAGTGGCCAAGCAGCAGGATGTCGTGTTGATGGTCGAAAACGAGTTCTCGTGCAACACCGCCACGGGTGCGGAGTCCGCAAAACTGTTTAAAGCCGTGCCGGATAAGCGCCTGATGCATGTTTGGGACCCGGGAAACTGCTACGAGGCCGGAGAAGAGCCCTTTCCCAAGGCCTGGGACCAGCTGGATTTTGCCCGCATCGCTCACATCCATCTGAAAGATGCGGAAGGTCATGAGTGGAAGCCGATCGGCGCCGGAAAAATCGATTTCGTGGGCCAGTTCAAGGCCCTCAAAAAGATCAAGTATGGAGGGACCATGTCCCTCGAGACGCACTATAAGAATGCACAGCGGGATATCTATACATCGAGCGTGGAGTCGATGGACGGACTCTTCCGTGTGCTCAAGAACGTTTAACAGCCCGACGCTCGTGTGAGCGAGTCACTCGGCAGAGAGGTTCAAATATGCAGGAAAAAGGACAAAGACCAGGACGTCGCAGTTTCTTGAAAGCGAGTGCAGCGGCTCTGGCAACCACCACTTCGGCGAGACGGATCCTGGGAGCCAATGACCGCGTGCGCGTGGCCGTCGTCGGGCTCAATGGCCGTGGGTGGAACCATGTGACCGGCTATCACGCACTCTCGGGAGTGGAACTAGCCGCTTATTGCGATGTTGATGAGAATGTGCTCAGGAAGCGATTGGCGGACGGTGAAAAAATAGGAGTGGCGAAGCCGCAGACCTTCACCGACTTCCGGAAGCTGATCGAAGATAAGAACATCGATGCAGTGTCAATCGCGACCCCGAATCACTGGCACTCGTTGATGGGCATTTGGGCGGCGCAGGCCGGCAAGGACATCTACATCGAGAAGCCGTGCTCCCATAACTGGTGGGAAGGCCGCCAGCTTGTCCAGGCGATCAACAAGTACAAAATCATCTGCGAACACGGTAGCCAATGCCGCTCGAGTGCAGCGATCCGTGAGGCCATGGACAAGATGAAGGGCGGCACAATCGGGGATGTCTACATGGCGCGCGGTCTTTGCTACAAGTGGCGCGCAACGATTGGCCACGCGAACCCGGAACCGGTGCCCCCGGGCGTTCACTATGATCTTTGGACCGGCCCCGCTCCGATGAAACCGTTCACAAAGAACCGCTTTCACTACAACTGGCATTGGATTTGGGACACCGGGAACGGCGATCTCGGCAACCAGGGCATCCACGAAGTGGACCTGGCCCGATGGGGCCTGGGCGTAACCCTGCCGGTCAAGGTATCCGCCATTGGCGGCCACTTCCTGTTTGACGATGACCAGCAAACACCCAACACGTTGACGGTCGCCTACGAGTTCCGCACGCCGGAAGGCAAGACCAAAATGATGAACTTCGAAGTTCGCGGTTGGATCACCAATCACGAAGCGGAGATTGGGACCGACAATTTCGGCGGCGGGGGTGTGCCTGCGGCTGGATTGGACGATACCGCGCCTTTGAAGAAGAAAAAAGACGCGGGTCCCGCCGGAAGCACCGGCAAGCCGAGCACGATCGGGAACCTGTATTACGGCAAGGACGGATACCTGGCGATCTCGAACTACGACTCGTATAAGACGTTCCTTGGACCCGAAGAACAGCCCGGACCTTCCAAAGAGGCTCCGGTCAAGAATGAGCATTTCCAGAACTTCATTGATTGCATGCGCAGCCGGAAAGTGGAGGATCTTCATGCGCCGATCCTCGAAGGGCATCTTTCCGCAACGCTGGTCCACCTCGCGAACGCTTCGTACCGTTTAGGACGGACCATTCACTTCGATCCGGAAACCGAGTCCGTGGTCAACGATAAGGAAGCTACCGCCATGCTCAAAGGCACTTATCGGGCGCCGTACATCGTTCCCGAAAAGGTCTAAAGTTACGTTGCGCGGCCGGCTCGGTCCCGGACCGGCCGCCACTTCGGCAGCTGAATTACATCCAATAGAAAGATGAATGCTGCCGCCCCTTCCCAAGCTCCTCATTCTGCCCCTACCGAAAGGGATCCCGTTTGTGGCATGCAAGTTCAACCCGATCGTGCCGCCGGGAGAAGCGACGTCAAGGGCAAAACCTACTACTTTTGCGCCGTAGGCTGCAAGAGAAAGTTTGATGCGGACCCCGACCGCTACCTGCAGCCCAAACCGCAGCCACCGCTCACGCAATTAACCGCGATTAGTATGCCGGGCACGGTGCCCCGTCAAGAATCGGCTGGCAGTGCAGTCACCGCAGCGGCCGAATATACCTGCCCGATGCACCCTGAAATCCGGCAGAAAGGACCGGGGGCCTGTCCTAAGTGCGGCATGGCGCTCGAACCTGTCGAGGCAACCGGGGAGGAGTCTAACGAAGAACTGCACGACATGCAGCGACGATTCTTCGTTTCTGCTGTTTTGACGGTCCCCCTCCTGGCGATTATGGCTTTAGAGATGACGTGGGCCCCGGGCCACGATCTGGCAAACGCGTCGTGGCTCGGCTGGCTGCAGTTTGCCTTGGCCAGTCCGGTTGTTCTATGGGGAGGCGCGCCTTTCTTCCAGCGCGGTTGGCAATCCGTCGTCACACGCTATCTGAACATGTTCACCCTGATTGCGCTTGGGACCGGCGCATCGTACCTCTTCAGCGTTCTGGTTCTCCTGCTGCCGGGTGTTATCCCCGCCGCATTTCGCTCTGAGCATGGCTCTCTGCCCTTGTACTTCGAACCCGCAGCCGTTATCACGACGCTTGTACTGTTGGGTCAAGTGTTGGAGTTGCGCGCACGAGCCAGAA
>JBJMGJ010000257.1:0-9665 GCA_045807965.1 Bryobacteraceae bacterium
AAAAGGGCCGAACTCGAAGCCTTGCAGGCGACTGTTGCCGACCTGGAAACTTCCGGAGCAAGGCTCGGCGAGGAGCTCGAATCCTTACGGAGCAGGTAGCAGGCGCAGGAGAAAGATGTACTGGCTCTGGACCATGAGAGCCGTAAACTGGCCGAAGAATCTCAGCGAGCTCAAACCCGGCTCTCGAACGCGCGCCTTGAGCTCGAACGCCTGAGCCGAGAGCGGTTGAAGGCAGAGGAAAGCCTTTCCAAGGACCGGGACGCACTGCGCGCGCTCGAGCAATCGCGGGCGACTCAGGAGGAGTTGCTTGCCGAGGCTCGCGAAGAACTGACGGTGCTGCAAGGAGCGGTCGCTCGCGCAGGGGAAGAACATGCGGCCATACGTGCCGCCCTTGCGAGCGCCGAGGAACGAAGAAGGTCCGTAGCGGCACAGCGGAACCGTCTGGAGACGCAGATCCGCGACCTGACAAACCGCCGGAATCACCTGATTGCGGAGAGCGAACGCCTGACTGGCGAAAAGGCTAATCTGACCGCCAGCAATGCTGAGCTTGAAGCTGCGCTCGTTACGCTGAACGAGCGGCAGCAGTCTTCCGAAGCCGCGATCGCGATCCTGGCGGCTCTTGAAACCGAGTTGCGGGCGAACTTGAACGCGCTCGAAGAGGAATTGAAGCGGCTCCGGAGCCAGGCGCAGGTCCTGGGAGATAAAAGATCTGCTCTTCAGGTTGATTTGGCGCGTGCCGAATCCGAGCTGAAGCACCTGGAAGAAACGAGCCAGAAAGAATTGGAAGCACCCCTGGCCGCGCTTTCTACTGAAATCGAAACGATTCCGGACGGAGAGACACTCGACGCGATCGAATCGAAGTACGGCGAAGTGCGCAAGAAGATCGAGGCGCTTGGTCCCGTGAACCCGCAAGCTTTGGAGGAATTCGAAGAAGCGCAACAACGCCAGGAATTCCTGCAGGCACAGCGCCAGGATCTTCTCGATTCTATCCGCGATACCGAGGGCGCGATTGGGGAGATCGATATCGAGTCTCGCAAGCGGTTCGGCGAGGCGTTTGCGGCCATCAACGCTAATTTCCGGGAAATGTTCAAGACGCTCTTCGGCGGCGGTACCGGTGAGATGCGCCTGACCGACGAGGAGAATTTGGCCGAATCGGGCATCGACATCGTCGCATCGCCTCCCGGCAAAAGGCTCCAGAGCGTGCTCCTGCTTTCGGGTGGCGAAAAATCACTGACCGCGATGGCGCTGCTTATGGCTATCTTCCAGTACACGCCCAGCCCGTTCTGCATCCTGGACGAGGTGGACGCGCCGCTAGACGAACCGAACATCGAGCGACTGACGACAATGCTGAAAGGCATGGCCGAGCAGACGCAGTTCATCGTGATTACTCACTCCAAGAGAACGATGGAAGCGGCACAATCTCTCTACGGAGTCACCATGCAAGAGCCTGGTGTTTCGAAGCTGGTTTCGGTTCGGTTCAACGAACCGGAAAAATCAAGGGCACAGGTGGCGGGAGCATCGGAACCGGCTGAGCAACAGGAATTGGAGCCGGCGCTCGCCTGATCAAGTTTTCACGATTCCATGCATTACGGTTAAGAGATGAAGTTGTCGGCGCTTCGGGCCTCACTCCTGACCGTCTTGTTCACATGCTGCGTTTCGGCAGCCGCTACACCGAAGTCACTGAACCCGCGGATCCAGCAAATCCTGTCCCAGATCTCCAGCGATCGAATTGCGCAAATCCAACTAAAGCTCGAGAGCTTCGGAACGCGCAATATCTATTCCGCGAACGACGATCCGAACCATGGAATCGGGGCGGCCAGGCAGTGGATCGCGGATCAGTTTAAGAGCTTCAGTCCCAGACTCCAGGTTTCGTTCGATAAGCATGGACTGGTCGGCTCGCCAGAGAAGCGGCTGTTCCGAAATGTGGAGATCTGGAACATTGTGGCGGTGCTGCCCGGAACGAGTGAGCCGGAGCGCCGGGTCATGGTCAGTGGTCATTACGACAGCATGAACATGGTGTACAAGACTGGACGCGACGGGAAACGAACGCTTGATCCGGAAGGCACGGTGGCGGCGGTGGCGCCGGGCGTTACCGATGATGGAAGCGGTACGGCAGCGGTGATGGAACTGGCGCGCGTGATGAGCCAATACCAGTTCCGGAAAACGATCGTGTTCGTCACGTTTGCGGCGGAAGAATACGGACTATACGGCAGCGGACTCTACGCTCAGGATGCTGTCGCCCGGCATGAAATCATCGACGGGCTGTTTAACAACGACATCATCGGCTCGGATGTGACCGGCAACGGCGAAACCAGCAACCGATATGTGAACGTGTATTCAGCTGGCCCGGAGGATTCGCCAATGAGGGCTTTAGCGCGCTACATGAAGGAAATGAATGAGCGGTATCAACCGGGATTCGAAGTGAATCTCGTATTCCGCCACGATCGATTCCGTCGAGGCGGAGATCACAGCCCGTTTGCCGCCGCCGGATACCCCGCTATCCGGATTACCACGCCCATGGAGAACTTCAGTAACCAACACACCGCAACCGATACTTTCCAAAACACTGCTCCCAAGTACACGGCCTTAGTAGCGAAAGCAAATGCGGCCGTCATCGCATCACTCGCGTTTGCGCCCAAGCCGCCGGAACTTCCGGATTCGCAACCGTCCACTCCGGAGTTGTCGGCAGCTTCTCCCCTCGAACGCGGTAGCGGATACGACGCGGTGATGAAATGGAAGAACGATAAGCCCGAACCTGACCTGCTTGGTTATTCAGTGGTGATGCGAAAGACCACGGCGCCGGTATGGGAAAAAGAAATCTTCGTCGGAAAGACCGACACATATACGCTCCCGAACGTAAACATCGACGAGGTCGTTTTAGGAGTGAAGGCGATTGATCAGGACGGTAATGAAAGCCCAGTCGTGGCCTATGTTGCTCCTCCGTACAGCCAACCGAAGATTCCCACCTACTAGAAAAAGGGCGCATCGCGGCTGCGCGCGTTCGGCTGCGATGCGCGTACCTTAGGAGCGGTGTCGGGCACCCGGGCCCGCTGGGAATCCGGACTCCGGCTACCCGACACAACGGATCCTAGTGCACGTGAGTGTCCGGAAGATTTCTCTCGCTAATCCAAGACGTCCTGGCGCGCTTGAGTACGAGTTGGATAACGAGACTATCCGATCGTGCGTATGATGAGGGATGGTCTCCGGCAGTTAATTGCTGGCAATTGGTGCGGGCTGGCAATTGGATATGCAGGTGAATTTGCGTAGAATGCCACAAATTACATCGTGGTAACTGTTTGGCCCTGGAGGTAGTTTGCCTTTATCTGTGATCAACCGAATCGAGGAGGGTGTGGCGATTCTCGAGTTATCGGGATCGCTCACGCTTGGCCCGTCGCTCAGCCAGTTGAGGGAAAGTGCGCGTCAGGCGTTTAGCAGCAACAAAATCTCCGGCGTCATCCTTCGCGTGGCCGATGTGACGGTGACAGACAGTGCCGGCCTGGGCGAGTTGACCGTGGTTTACACGATGGCCACGAACCGTAACTGCCAGATCAGGCTCGTGGACGTCAGCGCCAGCCTCAGGAGAATGCTCGAGATGACCCGAATCGACGAACTCCTTCCCACTTCAGGCAGCCTGGCAGAGGCAAAGGCCGAGCTGCGCGGCAAAGCCGCCCGCGTTTAGCTCCCGGTCGGCTGCGGCAAGCATCGAACTGCCCGACCCGTTACCCTAGGAGATAAAGCTATGACTCTCCACGGAACGAGTATCGTCGGTACGGAAACCGTCCCAGCAGCCCAGAAAACTTTTTCTGCTTTTAACCCCAAAGTCGGTCAGACGATGGAGCCGCCTTTTTACGAAGCCACGGAGGCGCAAGTCGACCAGGCACTTGAGCTCGCCGCTGCTGCCGCGGAGCAATTGCGATCCGTAGGCGCCGAGAAAATTGCCTCCTTCCTCCTGGCGATTGCAGCCGAAATCGAGGCTCTCGGCGATGCTCTGATCGAACGGGCTTCGGCGGAAACAGGCCTAGATCTCGAGCGTCTGCGAGGAGAGCGGGGTCGTACTCTCAACCAGATCAAGCTATTCGCCAGCTTGGTGGAAGAAGGCTCCTGGGTGGACGCTCGCATCGATCCTGCGATTCCAGACCGGAAGCCATTGCCTCGCGTGGATATCCGACGCATGCTTCAGCCCATTGGACCTGTTGCGGTATTCGGAGCGAGCAACTTCCCGCTGGCGTTCTCCGTCGCCGGTGGGGACACGATTTCGGCGTTTGCGGCCAAGAACCCTGTCATCGTCAAGGGACATCCGGCACACCCTGGCACGTCTGAAATGGTTGGGTCCGCGATTACCAAAGCCGTCCGATCACAGGGTCTTCACGAGGGCGTCTTTTCGTTGCTCCAGAGTACGGATCCCAAAATCAGCATCGCCCTTGTCACTCATCCGAAGAGCAAGGCGGTCGGCTTTACGGGGTCTCTCCGAGCCGGGCGCGCCTTGTTCGACGCGGCGGCGAAACGGCCCAATCCGATCCCGGTCTATGCCGAAATGGGCAGCGTCAATCCGCTGTTCATCCTTCCGAGCGCGCTCAAGACAGAAGGAGCGAAAATAGCCGATGGACTGTACAAATCCGTGATGCTGGGGACCGGCCAGTTTTGCACCTCACCCGGGCTCGTTTTCGTCCAGAATGCGGAGGGATTTGCCGAATTTCAATCTGCTCTCGGCGAGTTCTTTACCAACGCCACACCCGGCACGATGCTGAACGCGCCCATCGCAAAGGGGTACGCGGAAAAGCTGGAAGCGTTTAAGAAAGTATCGGGCGTCCAGAACTTCACGGCCACCAAGACCCCCTCCAAGCAGTGTGCCGAAGGTCAACCGGCCGTGCTGGTGACGGACTTCCAGACTTGGTTGTCCAATCACCTGCTTCACGAAGAAAACTTCGGACCGGCAACGCTCATCGTTCGGTGCGCTTCTGAGGCCGAAGTGCTCGAAGCCGCCAGAAATCTGGAGGGTTCCCTGACGGCGACGATCCATGGCACCGCCGAAGAACTGGCGCAGCAGACAAAGCTCATTGATTTGCTTACTTGTCTTGCCGGCCGCATTCTGTTCAACGGCTTCCCGACAGGCGTCGAAGTAGGATACGCCATGCATCACGGTGGCCCCTATCCGGCGACATCCGACGAAAAGTTCACTTCTGTGGGCACAGCGGCTATCTACCGGTTCGCCAAGCCGGTTTGCTACCAGAATTTTCCGGATGGCATGCTGCCACCAGAGCTACAGAACGCAAATCCACGCAATATTCTGCGCGCCGTGAACGGGAAACCGACTCGCGACAGTGTTCAGTAGCGCGAGCGCGCCTTGTTCATCGCCTGCTGAGCAAGCATCCAGGTCTTATTACAGGGAGGATCAATGAATCCGCTTTCTCGACGTGAGTTTGTGGGAGGAGCAAGCGCGCTCCTTTCACAAACGGCTGGTCCGGGTCAGGCCGCGGGGACGGCACTTACGGCGGGGGACGTCGTGAATCGGATCAAGCAGAACGTCGGAGTACCGTGGCGCGCTGTCACAGTCGACCAGATCGTGGCAGGCGACGAGTCGACACCTGTGCGTGGAATCGCCTCGGTGATGATGGCGACGCAAGAGGTTGTCGAGCGCGCCGCGGCGGAGGGGAAAAACATGATCGTGACTCATGAGACCCCCTTTTACTTGCACCAGGACAAAATCGACGACATTCGTCAAAACCCGGTGCTTCAGTACAAGCTGAATTTCATCCGCCAGCACAGCATGGCAGTCTTTCACTTTCACGACCATTGGCACATGCGCCATCCGGACGGGATTGCGACAGGAATGCTCCGCCAGCTTGGATGGGAGAAGTATCTGGACGACCCCGCTAATCCTAAGCGCCTTACGTTTCCTGAAACGCCACTGGCCAAATTCGCGAAAGAGTTGCAAGACAAGCTGCACGCCAGAACCATGAGGGTCGCCGGAGATCCCGATCTTCCGGTCAGGCGCGTTCAAACGAGCTGGGGCAATATCAGCAGACAGCCGGGAATTGACTTTATCTCGAAGCCCGATGTCGACCTTCTGATTTGTGGCGAGACGCGCGAATGGGAGTTGGTTGAGTTTGTCCGGGACGCGATGACGGCGGGCCAAAAGAAGGCCTTGATCGTCGTTGGGCACGTTCTTTCGGAACAGGGAGGAATGATCCTCTGCGCCGACTGGCTGAAGTCATTCATCACGGAGGTTCCGGTTGCTTACATTCCTACACCCGAGGCATTCTGGAATCCACAGCACCCCGTCAAGGGATAGACCCCGCGCTCGAGCCTTAAGCAGAGCCGCGTGATCGCAAATGCGGTCAGAATCGCGGCCGTGGCTCAATTTTCAAATCGAGCCACGACCAAAAAAGCTCGGCGTGGATTATTTACTTCTGCCCTTCCGGAAGCGCAAACGCGATGTAGCTTTTCGAGGTCTCGGGCGGATTCACGCCGCCTGGCGCCAGCCTTCCACCCTTTGGAAAGGGATTGCCGCCAGAGACCGCAAGCAGGATATATTCGCGCCCGTTCACTTGGTAAACCGCCGGAACTCCCAGAGAGCCATTCGGAAGATCTTTCGTGCAGATAAGCTTGCCAGTGTCCTTGTTCAGGGCGTATAGCTTCGAGTCGTTTGCGGCAAACAAGATCAGATTGCCCGCAGTCAAGACGAACCCGGATTTCGGGTAGACGTTCCCTCTGAGCTTGTCGCTTGGACCGGCCTGCGGCAAGTCACCGTAGGGAGTCGACCATTTGATTTTGCCGGTGTTGAGATCGTATGCATAGATCGTGCTCCAGGGAGGCGTAATGATGTACGGCTCGTTGCCGTACCCAGTCCTGTAGCGTGACGGTGGCGGTGTGACTCCAGCCGGATAGTCCGGCGCGCTCCCAAAACTTGCCCTCGCCAGGGCCATAGACGAAGCGGCGGAACCGACAGGGGCCGCCTCGGGCTTCGACAGGAACGCGACCAGGTCGTTCATCAGAGGAGCGGGAATGGATGGGAACGGGGGCATCCCGCCTCTTCCCTTTAAGATCACGTTCCGGGTCGCGTCCGCACCCAACCGCTGGACGACGTTATCAATCTCGGGACCGCGATCTCCCTTCAACTCGGGACCGTGGCAGATCTGGCAGTTTTGTTCGTAAACCGCGCGACCACGCTGCTCCGAAGTAGCTACTCCCGATTCTCGAGCGCGCACCGCGGCGGGCGGTTGGGGCCGGTCGGGAATCGAATCACCGATATTTGCGGTAGTCGATTGACCAGCCGGTACCAGCTTGATGATCGACGGCATATCCTTGGACAGCACGTAGACCATGCCTTGGTCCGCATCGGCCGCCGTGCTGAAGAACAGCGCGCCGCCGTTCACGCTTGGAAGCGAGACGTAATCGATCAACGCGGGCGGAGTGTAAAAACCTTTACGGGCCTTCGATAATCGTTCCTTCCACCAGGGTTTCTCCTCGGGCGACATGAAAAGGTCATACATGTACTCGTCTTTCCATCCCTGCCGCGCAAAGGGCGGCGGCGCCGTTGGGAAGGGTTGGGTAGCGGCTGCAGATTCACCTGGCACATCGGACGGCGGGACCGGGCGTTCCTCGATAGGCCACAGCGGCTTCCCGGTCACACGGTCGAAGACGTAGAGAAACCCGTTTTTCGAGGCGAGCGACACAGTATCCACGGTCTGGCCGTTGCGCTTGACTGTTGCGAGCTGTGGCGCTGCGTCGGGATCGTAGTCCCAAAGATCGTGGTGAACGGTCTGGAAGTGCCACAGATATTTGCCCGTGCGGGCGTCCAGCGCAAGCATGCAATCGGCGAACAGGTTGTTGCCTTTCCTGTCCCCTCCGTACAGTTCGTATTTCGCCGAAGCCATCGGGAAATATGCAATCCCGCGCTTCTCATCCACGGTGATTTCGCCCCAAACATCGACGCCGCCCATGTATTTGTAAGCATCTTTGGGCCATGTGTCGTAGCCGAATTCGCCCGGTCGGGGAATGGTATGAAACACCCAGGCCATTTTTCCAGTGACAACGTCGAATGCGCGAATGTCGCCGGGAGGCGCCAGGTATCCTTCTCCCGTAGCGCTGCCCAGGATAATCAGATTCTCGAAGACTCTGCCGGCGCTTCTTGCCGCTAATGGCCTGGTAGCTCTGTCTATGCCGGTCTTGAGGTCCAGGTGGCCATGATCTGCAAAGGAATCCACCAGCTTCCCGGTGCGCGCATCAACGGCGTCCAAGAAACCTCCGGCGGTAACAAAGATGCGGCGGTCCGCGCGATCCTTACTCTCCCAGTAATTACCCCCGCGTTGGCCGGAAATCCCGCTGTACATGCCGAAGCCGCCGGGAAACTCGTGCACCCAGAGTTCTTTGCCCGTCGTTGCATCCAGCGCGACCAGGGACCCCTTTTTAGCCGCAATATACGCGATGTTATCGATCACCAGAGGACTGAACGTATAACTGGTCTCATCTCCGGTTGGATAGCTCCAGGCAAGCTCGAGTTTATCCACGTTCTGAACGTTAATCTGCTTCAGTGGCGAGTAGTGCGACGCGGCAGGGCCGCCGAGGTAATCTTTCCAATCGACGGTCTGACCTGTAACGAGGCTGCCACTCCAAGCAAAGCAAAGCACAACGGCAAAAGATATATGTCGGGTTAAAGCTGATCTCATGAGATTTCCTCCGCAACGGGTTACTTTCGTATTCCCATCTCGTTCTAGAGAATGAACGTGCGTTTCGAGCATGAAATGACGATATCGGGCGCGCTCTCGCCCTTTCAGATCCTTAATCATGAACTGTGAACCGAGCCGGGACCTGTTATTTGTAAGTTCAGGAACGTGGTTTCCTTCGAACCAGGCAAGGCCCCAGCCGTGGGCGGAGATCGCCGTGCCCACCTCGTTTGGACTGTTGCCATCGACGTCGTAAACGCTCATGTCGGCTCCGGCTGGCGGCGGTTCGAACCATGCGCGGCTGTTCACGATATCCATTCGCCCGCCATTGCAGAAATTCCTCTGAATCGGAGTTCGGCCGATCGCCCGTAGCCGATCATGCCATCCGTGGTCACCTGAGCCGGAAACAGGCCTCTTCCGTTCACGTCTGTCCAGACGTCCTGATAACGTTGGCAACTAGCAACCAGCAGTCTGCATGTCCGAGTTTTTGCGATTTTCGTCAGCGATGATCCCGAGAACACGAAATCTGGAACGGAATCACGCAGTGGGGCAAGCATCCGAGCGAGGAACTTCTGCGACGTAATCGGCCCTTTCCGCCGGGCCGGAATGCTCCTTGCCATATTGCGCAGTGCGAGATACTTGCGGCCAGCAAAACTGCCAAAAAGCGTATCACAAGCACGCCGCAGACACGCTCCCATGCGGGACTTTAACGGCTTGGGCGAACCTCGCGAGGTCACGTCAACAGTAATATTCACATGTTGGATGCGATGGTCGCGTCCCCTCCCGGGTGACGAATCGTGTCGAGCGGCAAACCTCGCAAAGTTGGACCGTCCCTTGGACAAGGAACGCTGGGTGGCATCGCCTGATCGCCACGAGAACATTGTCGGTCAATAGCTACATTCCGACCCCGGCAGAGGCCGAATCTGGGACATACACGAGTTTCAGGGTCCGTGGGCTGCTCGTGAATTGGCGAACCTTTGGTAAGCACGGCGGCAATGC
>JBJMGJ010000258.1:0-18644 GCA_045807965.1 Bryobacteraceae bacterium
CGGACTCGCCGCGAAACAAAGCACGGGAGGCGCCGCCGTCTTCCACGATGTCGTGAACGGCAACAACTCCGTTCCCGGCGTCCCCGGCTTCACAGCTGGAGGGGGTTATGACCTGGTCACAGGGTTGGGTTCGGTAGATGCGAGTCAGCTAATCAGTCATTGGAGCGAGGGTACGCAGACGTCAACGCTGACGCTGTCGTCGGCGCAGACCTCGATGGTTCTGACCCCAGGCCAAGTGGCGCAGGTCAAGATCTCCTCGGCCGTGGCAGGCGGATTCAACTCCGCCGTCGCGCTATCGATCACAGGCGCTCCCGCGGGTCTGACCGCCGCGTTTAGCGCTACCAAGCTTGCAGCGCCTGGCTCCGGCGATTTCGCGATCACACTCACCGCGGCCAAAGCACTCGGCTACGGAACTTACACGCTGACCATCACGGGTCAGGGCGGATCATTAAGCTCCAACGTCGCGATCGCGGTAACGGTTCAGTCCGCCGGTACGTTCGCCTTAAGTGCGGCCTCCACTTACTTATCCGTTGAGCAGAACTCCACCGGAACACTGAACGTGCTCGTAAGCGCCACGGGCGGTTTCAATGCTCCTGTCGCCATCTCGATCCCTGGGCTTCCGGCGGGCGTTGTCGCTGCTGCCTCCCTTACTCCATCCGGCAACGGTACAGTTGGTATCCCGCTCCCAATCGTTGCCTCGAAATCCTCGCCCATTGGCATCTACGGTCTGTTGGTGACTGCGACAGGTGGCGGCCAGACCAGGACCGTTCCTGTGCAGCTCACGATTACGATCGCGAAAAGCTGCGCGCTGGCTTCAAACCCCGCCGGCATCACGATTCAGGCAGGCGGTTCGATGAACTTCCAAGTAACCTGCGGCGCTGTCCAGGGTGGTTTCAACTCGGCGCTGAACCTTTCGATGGCAGATAACAAGCCCGACGGGATTGCCATTCAACAGCTGAATACCCAGGTCGTTCCAGGGTCGACGCCTGCCGGGTTTGCGATTACGAGTGCGAAAACGGCCGCTCCGGGTTCGTATACAATCCAGATCACCGGAAAGACAACAAGCGGATTCTCATCCTCTGTCGTGATCCCGCTCACGGTCACCGCGCCAAACAGCATTCTTGTGACGTCTTCCGCGAGCACCGTTACCCTGACGCAAAGCGGAACAGCCACGCTTCAGATCACTACGCGTCACAGTGGCACGCTTGCCGGGCCGGTAAGTCTCTGGATGGCCGGTCTGCCGGCCGGTGTTACTGCGCGCCTCTCTGCTTCACAGTTCGCCGCCCCCGGAGATGGCACTGCGACCGTAACCCTGATTGCCAGTTCGAATGCTCCCGTGGGGACCAAATACTCCTTCGTTGCGTCCGCGATGAGCGGCGACACGCTGGGCACTATCCCCGTGAATCTGGTAATCAATGCGAAGAAGTAGGACGGCGCCCTAGATCTCGACCTGTTCCACCTTAGGCACCAAGAGGTGGATAACCAGGAATCCCAGCAGGTACGCGAATGCGGCGACTAGAAAGATGGGTCCGTAGGAGTTGTGAGAGAAGTCGAGCCACCAACCAATGAGCTTGGCAACGAGCATTCCGCCGACAGCCGCACCGAAACCGCCCAGACCGATAACGGAAGCAACCGCCGAGCGCGGGAACGTATCGGAAGCGAGAGTGTAGATGTTAGCCGACCAGCCTTGATGAGCGGCCGTTCCCAGGCTGATAACCGCTACCGTCAGCCAGATGTTCCCGCCCGAAACCATCACCAGCGAAATGGGAAGCACGCAAAGAGCGCAGGTCAGAAGCGCCGTCTTGCGAGCCTTTGTCACGCTCCATCCTCGCTTGAGAAGATGTCCCGATAGCCAGCCACCGCCAATGGACCCGAAATCAGCCGCGAAGTAGATGATCACCAGCGGTGGGCCGATGTGTTGCAGGTCCAGGTGGTACTGCGAATTCAGAAATCCGGGAAGCCAGAATAAGTAAAACCACCAAACGGGATCAGTAATGAACTTCCCGAGCAGAATGGCCAGGGCAGGCCGCTCTCTAAGCAGCCGCAGATAAGGAATTCTGCGCGATGGTTCTCCGGTCTGATCCGCTTCGATGTAGGCCAGTTCGCGGGGCGATACCAACTTGCTCCGTCGCGGCGTCTGGAAGGTCAGCAACCAAATGATGACCCAAATGACGTCAAAGATACCAGTCGCGAAAAACGAGAATCGCCAGCCAAACCGCGACGCAATAAACGGTATCAGCACGGGCGCAATCAGCGCCCCAATGTTAGAGCCGCTGTTGAATATTCCGGTCGCGAGGGCTCGTTCTTTGATCGGGAACCAATCCGCTACCGTCTTGATTGCTGCGGGAAAGTTGCCGGCCTCCCCAATTCCAAGCATGAAACGGGCAGCCGCAAATTGAAATGTGCTTCTCGCGAGCGCGTGCAACATGGCAGCGGCACTCCACACGACCACCGCCAGAGCGTATCCAAGTCTCGTCCCAAGCCAGTCGATGATACGGCCGGCCAGCGGCATCATGATCGCGTACGCCAACTGAAACCCGAAGACGACGGAAGAATAGTCCGATTCAGTCCAGTGAAGCTCGTCGGCGATCACTGGTTTAAGCAGGCCCACCACTTGGCGGTCCATATAATTGACCGTCGTGGCGTAAAAAAGTAGGCCACAAATGTACCACCGGACGCGCCCTGTCTTGGCCGGCTGTGAAGAAACGTCCGAACTCAGCGGCAAGGTGGCGCTCATAACGGCCCTACTCTAAAGATTGACCCAGCGCTCGAAATTGGTACGGAACAACTTGTGGAGATCTCGGCGAATCTCGCCGCGGGATACGGATCGTCCATCCTCCGAAAGTACCCGATAGCTCTCCGCGAACAACGGTGTCATCGTCCGCCGTGTGTTCCTCCACTTATAGATCACCTGTTCGAGAACGCGCGCATCCGAGTGTTGCGGGATGAAGCTGTTTCCCAACATCTCGATCCGTTCCCGCGTCATCTCCTCGACGATTGATGGATTGTTAAGGAACCACCAGCACCCGAACGGCAGGAGGTTGCCAAACTTCCGCGCGTAGACACAGAGTTCATGCTGATTTTCCCGGCTCAACACGCTGATCAGGAATCGATTATCGGGAAACTGAACGCAGAGATGCTCAACGGCGCGCAGATCGGTTTTGCCGACGGCATCCCCGGCTAGCTTGATCGCCGGATTCACCTGGTAGCGAACACCGATCATAACGGATAACGGAATGCTCCGCTCGCGTCCGGTCGGCAAAACGGCTTCGGCAATGAGACGGCTTCGCGCGCTGTCCTCGGGAAAGATAAACGTGTCGGGAAGGGAACACGCCATATACACGGGCCGCATGCGGTCGCACCACTCGGAAAGGAAGCGCCGCACCTCCGCGATGGTGCCGCCGCTCAGGTCAGCGCTAACTTTATAACCTTGGCTCGCCAGCGTCTGCCAGTTGTCCGCCCACTTGTTGAGTATCCGGTCGAGTCTCAGAACCGCATGGAAGTGTTTGTCCGAAGCCGGATTAGCCTCCCAGAGCGGGGCCTCCTGCGGGTCGAGCGGGTCGTTCGTCATCACGGCGGCCGTGATTCCGGCGAGTTCGAATACCTTGGAGATGTGCGACTCCAGCTTCTGACGGCTGAAGAACTGTCGGGCTTCGGTAAGATCCTTGGCGCGCGTATCTAACTCGAAAGCCTTCATCACGGCGATGACACCGCGCGTGGCCTCGGAAACTGGAGTGTTCTCGAGGAATAAGGTGCGCCAGATAAGATCGGCCTGCTCTTGTTTGGAAAGCTTCCAGTATTGGTCGGGCTTCACCGATGAAAACCGGAAAAGCTCCGCTTCCAGATAGTGGTACGTGATGAGTTCATCAATACCCCATAGACCTAATCGGCCTAGCGATGGCATGAACAGGTGAGTGTGCATGTCGACGATGGGAGTCTTTTGAAACTCCTCTTCCACGACCTTCCGAAGTTGGTCAGATGGTACGGCTGAATCCAGGCCGCTTTGCCCTGTGGTTTCCTCGAGAATAGTGGATGGCATTTGATGTGTTCGGATGCGGCTCCGATGGTCAGCTTTACTGTATCAAGAATGTGGGATTCCAATAACTGATCCGGACACCGTCTTCATCGGCTCTCAACTGATTAGCTGTCCGCAAAATTCACCTGTTTTTGCGCCCGCTCAGGGCGGAGTCGGCGAAACGGTGAAAGCGCGCCGGGTGTTCGATTTTGCACTCTGCGGATATCGAAGCTTGGCATCAGCGAGAAAGCTTGCTTGGAGCATTCAGCCGCTGTGAATTTTGCACGTTGCCGCTCTGCTTGGATTTGCATCGGTATCGGCCTCGGACAGGTCTCGTGACCGAGCATAGCCGCACGCTCGAATGGCTTAGGGTAGCGACCGACGTTAGGGTACGCTAGCGAACGCTGAATGATTAGGTAAACAAAATGCGGGGAGGAAACGTCAGGTTAGGTAGAACAAGTACGCAGGTAGATTTCTATTTGGTCTCTCAATTGCAAGGAATTCTGTGATGAACTTCGAGCGTGCAAGGCAAGAAATTGTTCCTTATCTCATTGGATTCTCGGCCTCTGCTCTGGTAGCCCTTTCCGTGCTCGCAGCAATACCGCCGCAAGCTCCTTCGTCCTCTCTGTTGAACAAGCTGATGGATGCGCAGCCTCGTACGAACCAATCGCCTGCGGATCGCACTCGGCGGCGCGGCTAAGCAGCAGGGTGCTTATTGTCGGATAGAGTAGCTCGTTTCAGCGGCAGTTGCCGCTACATCTCAGCTTTGTGCAGTTAGACCGAATACAAAATCGAAGCACCAGGCACGAGGGATGGAGATTGCTGGGACACCCGGGGCGTGCGGCATGGTGGCGGTGTGCTCGCCACCGCGCTGGTTTTGGGAACCGGGCTCTGTGCGCGGCTGTGCAGCTCTTGTCGTCACATGTGTACGCCACCCGCGGCATTCGCTCGTACGCGCTTCCGTCCACAAAGATGATTCCTTGAGCGGATGTCAGCGCGAACGTTCTTTCGCCGGCCGGCATGGTTTCCGTATTGTTCCCCATCTTCGACCGTGTGGGCCAACGTGAGGTCTGGACCCCGTAGATCGGTGTACTTCCGTTTGCGCTTGCCTGTCTGGCCATCGCGAAACACTGGTCTCACCTGTGGGTTCGGTTCCTCACTGGTGTGGGCGTGGCGGCCATGCTTTACGCTCTTGGCGGAATAAGCGCTGTTCACGGCGTACTCTACGCGCTCGTGCCTTGGCTCTGGATGGCTCGAGAGGCTACCCGATTCGTATCTAACCGGCTTCGCGCTTGCCATTCTCGCAGGTTTCGGGCTAGATGCGCTCCAAACGCGGTGCAGCGACGATGGTGGCTGGGTTAGACTCCGCGGCTTCCTGACAAAAGTTTTGATAGGGTGCTGCCTTGTGCTCTGCCTCGAGCCGATCCTCGCCAGATTCTTTCCGTTTTGGACCTTCCTTTCCATTCTTATGATTGTTGCCTCCTGCGGTTTGCTTCGCTTCGCTCTCGCATAAGGCCGAGACACTTCCTCGTGGCGAATGGTGGCGGTGGCGCTTACATTCTTTGATCAAAGTGCTTTCAATTGGGTCGCCGCGAGCAACACTGAAGCGGAGCGCGCGAATCGCAACGAACTTACTGTGCTCACGAATGGAAGGAGCGGCGAAGTTTCTGAAGTCCAGGCCGGGTATATGTCGAGTTAGTATCTTTCGTGAACCTGTTCCGAATCTTGGCGACGCATTCGGAATTCAGAGCGCTTCGGGGGGCGTCACCTTTGATAACTGCTTCGCCGCCGATCCAAACCCTGTTCATCAGGACAGCTTCTGGAAGGTGTATGAGAACGCCAAAGCGCTTCCGGAATGCTGGCTCGTTCAAGAGGGGAAGTTGAGCCCGACGCCGAAAAAGTGTTCCGCGCCCGGCAGTTAACGCGGAGTGGATTTCCAGAATTCGCCTTCCTCAGCACACCGCTCCCAGCCAGCATCGGGGCGCGAGAGGCGCGAACTGACGAGACGGCCTCTGTCCACTCGTACAGTGCGAATCGAATCACAACGGCGGTTCACACAGGGGGGAACCGCGCTGCTTGTCTTTAGTGAGCTTTTCTATCCGGGCCGGTTTGCGACTGTGAACGGCAAGGAAACATCGATCCACTGCGCCAATGAAGCTTTTCGTTCGGTTCTGGTGCCGGGGGGCGACAGCACGGTAGAACTCCGCTATCGACCTTTGCCTCTCTATCTTGGGGCTGCGGTGTCCATGGCCGCATTCTTGGCCACTCTGGTTTCTGTCCTGGTCGCGCGCCACAGGAAGAATTCGCTAACGTACGCGGCCGCCAATTAACCGTACGGCGGAACCAGTTTCAGTCGAACGATCCAGCTAACTTAGTTTTACCTCTTCTTTACAAGTCGCCAACAAACGAATCTGGTGTTTTCCGTTACGATTCGGCTGAAAGGATTGCGACTTGGAACAAATCGACGTTCGCGATTACGCCCCCGTCCAGACAGGTGAAGACCGCAGGCGGTTCCTTGAGCGCACCGTTAACTGGCTTCTCGGAACAATGGCCGTGTTATTGGGCGTACCCGGAGCCATTTATGTGTTCGCGCTCCACAAGAAAGATTCCGTATCGAAATGGATGGATGCGGGCGATACCTCCGAACTGGGCCGCGATTTCCCACAGGAAATCACCTTCCGGCGCAACCGCATTGATGGATGGAAAATTCATAGCGGAGCCGAGACAGCCTGGGTTAGCAAAACGGCGGACAATCAACTCATCGCCTTCTCTCCCTGGTGTACTCATCTGGGATGTGCCTACCGTTGGGACTCGAACCGAAAGGAGTTCTCGTGTCCTTGTCACGGCTCGCGATTCGCCAAAGATGGAGCGGTCATTGCCGGTCCCGCCACTCGCCCGCTCGACCGGTACGAAATCAAGTTAGAAGGTAAACGGATTTGGCTGGGCCCGGCAGAATCGGCACGGGGCTGAAGCTTTCGTAGGAGGACCTTCTTGCGAACAATCTCTAGTTGGTTTAACGACCGCACTGGTCTGATCACTTTAGCGAGTCAGTTTCTATCGGAAGAGATACCTCAGTCGGCGGGTTGGCCGCAAGCCTTCGGCAGCGTTGCTCTGTTTCTCTGCCTGGTGCAGGCCTTTTCGGGCATTCTCTTGTCCCTCAATTACGCCGGAACGCCGGGAGACGCGTATAACAGCCTGACTTACATCATCCGCGAGGTTCCAATGGGCAGGCTCATTCGAGGTTTGCATCACTGGGGAGCCAGTCTGATGCTCATCGTTGTGGTGCTACACATGGTCCAGGTCTTCCTGTATGGCGCCTATAAGCGTCCGCGCGAAGCGACCTGGATCGGTGGTATCTGCCTGCTTCTCGTCACTTTGGGCTTTAGCCTGACAGGGTACTTACTTCCGTGGGACAACCGCGCATACTGGGGCACTGTAGTGACGACCAAGATCATGGGGCAAGCACCGATTGTCGGGTCCTACCTGCAGCAGATGCTCGATGCGGGGGAACAGATCGGAGTAGTTGCGTTCGCACGATTCTATTCGCTGCACGTATTCTTATTCCCCGCTATCACGATCCTGCTCGTGATTATTCATCTTCATCTGGTGCGGCGCCATGGAGTTACTCCGGCGCCTCATGACGTCGCGCCCAAAAAGGCGTTCTACCCCGAGCAGGTATTCCGCGACACTCTGGCTTGTTTCGTCGCTCTCATCATCTTGTTAGCCGCTGCGCTGTTACTTCGCGCCCCGCTGGAACGCCTGGCCGATCCGACAGACGCCAGTTATGTTCCGAGACCCGAATGGTATTTCCTGTTTTTGTTCCAGCTGCTGAAATTCTTCAAGGGAGCTTGGGAGCCGGTGGGCAGCATCGGCATTCCGACGGTTCTGGTCATTCTGCTCTTTCTGGTTCCATTCATCGACAGATCTCGCGTGAAAGCACTACGACAGCGTACACTCGCGATGTCCGTTGTCGCGCTTGCGTTGGCGGGCTGGACAACATTAACCCTGGGTGCCGCGAGGAGCAATCCGCCGCCGGCTGCGCGCTCCGCGGCTGACGCTCTCGTCACGAGCGACCTAAGTTCTTTGTCGGCTCAGGAAATGGCTGGCCTCGGATACTTCCGGCGGGAACGTTGCCGCACCTGTCATAACCTGACCGAAGGCCCCCCGAAGCCCGGCCCCACTTTGACCCTGACGAAGACAAAACGGTCGGCGGAATGGATGATCGAACACTTTAGAAACCCAAGCCAGACCATCCCCGGTAGTAACATGCCTCCTATTCATTTGGGAATGCCTGAACTCAATGCACTGTCCGCGTTTCTCCTTCGCCTGACACCGGAAACGGCCACGCTGGTGGACACGGTCCCGCCAGAGACCATCAAAGGCGCTCAAATCTATGTAACCAGCAACTGCAGTAGCTGTCACAAGATTGCCGGCATCGGTGGAGAAATCGGGCCATCGCTGAATGGTGTGGCGGCACGGCGCTCGAAGGATTGGATTGAGAAACACTTCGAGTCGCCTCAAACGTTGTCGCCCGGAACCGTCATGCCGCCGTTCCACTTTGTTCCCGCTGAACGGGACGCGCTCGTTGGTTATCTTCTGGCGCTTCCTTAACAACATATCCGCACCATTCGGCATAGCCTTCCGCGCTCCCTTGCAGTCTTGAGCGGCTTACCATTACTGGTCGGCCAGTACCCGCGTTGTACTCAGAGTCGAAAACCGCTGGTCCTTGAGCGCGGATCGATTCCGTCGTTACGATTGCGCTAATGCGCTTCTTGCCGCTGGCTTTCCTTTGCTCTCTCTCGCCTTTATTCGCCTCGGTCATCTCAACAACGACCAGCTGCAACAACGCTTCAGGCCCTTACCCAAACCTTGTGACCGTCTTAGATGCAGGTGACCGTTCGTGCCGTGTCCAGACGAACATCACGGGCGTCCCTCCGGACGCGATTTCACTGTCCGCCCTTCAAATCTCTTCCGCGACCGCGAGTGGAAGTTATTCTCTGACACCGAACGGATTCACGGCCGATCTCTCCGTGAGCGCCGCCGCCTACCCGCAATCGACGTCCAATGCTCGCGTGGACTTCGTGGACACCTTCACGACCGCGGGTCCGGTCAGGACTGGCATCGCTTCTGGATTTTTCATGCCGAGCGAGTCTCACTATGGTGGAGGCTTCGGATGGGACATCGATTTCCCTGGGCTATGGCCCAATCTCAACTCCTTTGGGAGCGGGCCGCAATTCACCGTCACGCTCGGCCAGGAGTTCACGGTTTCGGCGTACCTTTCAGCGCGCGCCATCACCGATGATGGAACCGCCTCGTTTGCAAGTGTCAGCACCCCGTTCTACCTGACTTTCTTCGAGGCGGACGGCGTCACGCCCGTGGCGCTGTCTGAGGTATCCACTGCGCCCGAACCCACGACACTGGCGGTTGCTGCGCTTGGATTACTAACCCTGCTTGTTGCGCGTCGACGTCTCGCTTGAATGGTGCACATTGCGGTTCTGCTCACGTGCGGCGCTTGACCGGCGAAACCGGTCGCAGGACTCCAACTTGACAGAGCGACGGCTCACAAGACGACGTTATTACGTCCCTAAGATGTCCAGGACAGGTTCGTTCTTTTGTTGAGTTGAGCTCTACGTGGGCAGCTCAGAGCAAACCTACATTAGCTATGCGCAGTGGAGGGAATTCCCTCTGGCGACTGCTCTGTCGCGAAAAGGAGGAGAACACTAAAGCATGGTGCGAGCAGTTGTCGCTCAGCTAAACGTCTTCTGGGCTGCCGTGAATATCCAAGTTTCGACGGACGGCATTGATGCACACCGGAAGTGCAAGCACGACCAAACACGCCGTTCGAAGAGGCACGGCCAAAGATCAACAACGAAACGTATCATGGCTCGACGAACTAAATCTGAGCCGGGGCAGTAACAGCGCATGTCTTCGGTCAGTCCGTGTGTTAAGCATGTCCAACGTCCACTCCTGACGAGCAGCACCAGCGACACGCAATCATCTGGATAACGGGACGTGCTGGAATTAATCCATGCCTGTCTCATGCTCCGCTCCTGCCGTCCCGTGGCGATCGTCAGAAAGATATCAGGGGGGTGTCGGCTCCACTCATCGGACTTGTCGAGTAAGGTCGAACCCGATGAACAATCCGCCTGGTTTATCGGCCGAGGGGTCTCCGAGAAAGGTCGCCCGCGTTCCGGCGCGTTGCGATACGGTCGTTCCAGGGCTTGTCGAGAAACCAAATGTGAACGCGTGGCGATAAATCTTCTTTTGGATGCCAAACGAGTAAGCCGGCCGATGAATCCCAAGGTCTCTCGCATTGACGAAGGTGGGAATCACCTCGGCCACCAACGCAACGGTGGGCCGGATATCGACCGCCAAACCGAAGCCAAGTGAGAAGGTCGTAACGCCGGGAAGATCCAGAATGTCTCGTGATCGAAATCCCCCTTGCACGAGGCGTCGATCGTTGATGGAGATTGTGGGGACGGCATAGAACTGCGCCCGGTTCGTAATACTGCGCGCAAAGATCGCTTCGATGTTCTCCGTGAAGTTCTTCTGAAAATTGTTTTGCCCTTCAATCGAGCCCCTTATCTTCAAAGTGAATGGCGAGCCGCGGTGTTCGTCCAGGGCCTGATACGCAGCCATGAGTTGTATCGGGCGATTGATGATGCTTGGAGAGCGATAGATGCTCGCCGACCACTTATCAGTAATTCCATACGTAAACCCAAACGAAGGAATGGCAAACCCGTCCAGGCCGAAGAGTACTTCCCCGCGCCCTGTTCCTGTGAATGCAGGATCATACGCGAAGCGGTGAGCGAAATTCACATATACACCGTGTCTTGCGGTTTGACGCCCTGAAGGCAGGCTGAAGAGGACATCATCACCAGGTTCATAGATTTCGGCAGTGGCGGGCCGCGGTGTCGGTGCCGCTGCGGAGCTTGAAACGGCAGGAGACGTACTCTGCACCTGACCGCTCGGCATGCCGCGAACATAAGCCACCAGGCTCGAAATCTCGGGGTCCGATAGCTTTCCCGACCAGGCCGGCATGCGTCCCGATTTTCCGTTGTGAATGGCGTTGCTGAAATCCGAGTCGCTTTGTGTCCGTTGGAAATTAGCGTCGTGGAAGTCGGGTGTTCCCATCGCTTTATTGCCTCTGCCGTCGGCCCCATGGCAAACGGCACAGTTTCGTGCGAATAGAGCCGACGCGTCTGCCTTGCTTGATGGCGTTTCACTTCCTCCGCCCAACTCCGAAACCGACTTAGCCGCCACGTCGATCATGTATCGCTTGCCATCGCGCTGCAGGATGACTTGCGACGATGAACCGGAAGGAAATTCAATACCGAGCGACTTCGCAAGATCGCCCGAGGGTACCTGGCCGGCAGCCAGGCTTGCCGACGCTAAGCATACAAACACGATGCTCCAGAACTGGACAGGCCTTCTTTGGGTAGTGCAGAGAGTGCGTAGCAACATAATGTAGCTACCGTGACTATAGGTTTGTTACTCGGCGGCAGTTGTCGAAGAATCGTAAAAGTTATGTGAAAGCCTCGCGCGAAATCAGGCCCAACGGCCTATTGCCACCGCGCGGCCTTGCTGCTCTTTACCCGCAAGCTCTCCAGCCGATCCCGAGTTGTTTACGATGGCAAGCATTTCCTCTGCAAATCGGTCTTCGGAATATTGGGCGGCAAGACACTGGAGTTTCATTGGCCTGATTGTTTCTTCTTCGCCCTCGAACTCTTGGATCGCACGTTCGAGTGCCTCGTCCCCGGGCTGCGCATAAAGAAAGCTGACGTTCTCCCGTTCGGGCGCAATCTCCAAAATGCCTCCGCGGCCCAGCCCGATCACCGGCTTTCCGCTCGCGAGTGCCTCAACCGATACGATGCCGAAGTCTTCCTCCCCGGGCTGAACCACCGCTCTGCAGCGTGCATACTGCTCACGAAGCTCTGCGTCCGAGATGCGTCCACAGAACTCAATGTTGCTCTTCGCAACTCTCTTTAAGGCCTGATATTCCGGTCCGTCTCCAACGATTCTCAACGGGCGTCCGGAGCGAGAGAAGCAGAGTACGGCATCCATCACTCGCTTATAGGCAACCAGCTCGGATACAAGCAGGTAGTAATCAAGAGGAGAACGATAATAGAAGCTGTCGATCGCAACTGGCGGATGCACCACATCCGATTCCCGGCGGTAGGCTCGCCAGATTCGCTTCTGAACGTTTCTGCTATTCGCAACGAATCGATCGACGCGCGCAGCAGAGGCGAAATCCCACAGCCGCAAGTAGTTCGCAGTGAGAGCAATCAGAGCACGCTTCTGCCTTGAGTGAGTCCATTCATGTAAATAGTCCGGGTACAGATCCCATAAGTAGCGCATCGGCGAATGGCAGTAACAGATATGTCGGCTCGAGGCGTTGGACAGGATGCCCTTGGCGGGCCCGGACTCGCTGCTGATAATCAAGTCGTAGCCGCGCAAATCCAAATGCTCCAGAGCGAACGGCATCAACGGCAGAAGGGAACGATAATAACGCCGGGCCGGATTCAGAAAGCTCGACATCACGCGTCGGGAGCGGATTGTCTCCGAGACCTTCTCCGGGTCATAGAACAGGGTGAAGATGTCTGCTTCCGGAAAAAGACGGCAGAAGGCCTCCAAAACCTTCTCACCCCCGCGCATTCCCAACAACCAGTAGTGAACGAGGGCAACCCGCATGTGCTTAGGCTGCCTTTACCATCGCGGCCATAATTTGGCAGATATTGTTCCGATATGCCTCGGGATTGTGTCTCGCCTGCCAGGTTCGTCTTCCATTCTGGATGAGGTGCTCCATCTGCTCCGGCGCCATCTCCAGAGCCAATGCCATTCCTTTGGCGAGCGCTTCGGGTGTACGCTCTCGCACTAAGATCCCGGTCTCCATGTCCGTCAGGACCTCCGGAATTCCACCGACTGCGTAGGCAACGATCGGCGTACGCGCTGCTAGCGCCTCCAAAACAATCCGCGGCGTTGCATCGAGTGAGGTGGACGGCACGACAATCAGATCGAGTGCGGCAAAGATCTCGGGGGCTGAATCAATCCATCCGGGAAATTCGACAGGCAAGCCTTCCGCAGCCGTCCGGACTCGTTCAAAATACGCCGAGTCCGCGAATAAAGGCTTGCCGATGATGGAGAAACGGAGTTCAGGCCGTGTGCGCGAAAGAATTCGAGCGGCGTGAATGAATTCAAGCTGGCCTTTCTCCTCCTCGATTCTTCCGATCACGCCGATTCGTGTGATCTTCCTCCCGGGTATCACTGAGGAGACGGATACGTCTGTCACACCGTTGTAGACCACCCGAACATGTTCGCTGTTTAAGAAGGCGAGCAGCGGCTCTGTAACGTAGCGGGAACAAGCAATCACCTGCGCTCTGGCGAAGCACAGTGAACCACCCGCCAGGCAAGCAGCGCTACGCTGATGCAACCGGTTATGGCAGTGGAACAAAAGTGGTAGTCCGCTTCGGCGAGCAGCCAGTGAAGCCGCCGGAAGGACACGAGGACCGTTCACATAAACGAAGTCGATCGCGAGCGTCCGCATCCACCGCAAGAACTGGTTGGCGAGCCGGTAAGAATCCCACAGGTAAAAGAACATCTCAGCGCGCGTTTTCCGCACCTTGCTGTACTTTCCGATTTGAAAGGAACCATTCCCCAGTCCGAGTTCCCTAAGCTTCTCGGGGAAACTTCCGCTTCCATCCGGAACCGCAACGTAAGGGTTCCAGCCTCGAGCCGTGAAGGAGGGAAGTAACTCGAGCAGCATTCGTTGTGCGCCGCCAAGCTCTCCATACTGATCGAGGCAGAGGATATTCATCACTGCTCCTCGAATCGACAGGTCACCATGCGTTGCGCCCTGATAGCACGCACGGGAACGTTGCTTGCAATATTTCCACGTACAGTTTGAGCGACCAGTTCTCGAGCATAAAAAGATCGAGACGGTGCCTCTGTTCGAGACTGAGCTTGCTTCGTCCGTTCACCTGCCACAGCCCGCTTAAGCCCGGCCTTACCAGCAGAAGGCGCCCGGCATCCGAACCATAGAAAGCCGCAATTTCCTGTGCCGTCAGTGGCCGCGGACCGATCAGTGCCATGTCGCCCCGAATCACGTGCCAGAGCTGTGGCAATTCATCGATCGAGTACTTGCGGCAAAACGCGGCGAACCGGCTGGCAACCCGCGGATCGTCCGTCGATTTCGACTGCAACTCACTGCCGCTCGGCAGCCGCTCAATCAGCAAGTGCTTGGCCCGGGTCGACGTTGCGTCACCCCACATCGTCCGAAACTTCAGAACCCAAAGCTCGCACGCGTCCCGGCCAACGCGGCGATGCGCCACAAAAGGCGAGCGTCGCGACAGCACCACAATCAGCATCGCTACGCAAAGAACGAACGGGATGAGGATCACTAGCAGCATGAACGCCGTGACTCGTTCCAACAGGTTCACGACTGACCACAAAAGACGAGTTCTCCACCGGCGCTGGCCCTTGTCAACGTGTGGTTTTTCCGAAACCTGAAGGTCAGTTGCCAGGCAGTCTGCAAACGTTGGAGACGGTAGAACGGCCTCATTATCATTGCTTGGAGTAACCGTAAGCATGGAGCGTCTCAGATGGCCGAACCTCAAGCCTGAGCGTAGACAAATTGCGAAGGCACATTGTGCTGCATGTGTGAAAGTTTTGTAAATACGGGATATTTTATGTGAGTCACGCTCACTCCTTCCAATTCAACGAACAAACGCAGCGCCGGCAGATCGGGTTGCTCGAGACGTCCAACGTCGACCGGAATTGAACCGCGTCCGGTCCGTTGAGCACGTCTGACAGCGTGCCATCGCCTACTTTCCCGATGGGGTCTTGGAAGAAACAAGGACGCACAGTTCCATCCGACTCGACAACGGCCGAGACCCAGGGTGCGTTGCAACGCGGCGCAACAGCTTCCGCCAACCCTAGGTGAGCGCGAAAGTGCTGTACGATCCGGTCAAACTTCGGTTCGTCCTCGCTAAGAAAACCGGTGCCGGCCCAGTCCTCGAGCATCCGTGAGAACTGTGTCTCCAATTCCACGATCTGTACCTGGTCAAGGGCCAGTTTGGCTTGCCCAAGGACAGTAAGCGGACTTGTGCGGCTGAACGCTTGGGAACTAACGTCAGCCGCTAAAAACGATACGGAGCGGCAACCCAATTCGTGTGCTGCTCGAGCGGTCTCGCGGACATACCTGTAGTTCACCCGCTGAACCGTCGAACGCGCAGACACCGGAAAAGCCGCTTCGAGATCATGAACCGCGGCTATGCCTTCCGCCAGTCGATCGAACGCACCCGGCGTTCGTCGCACCTGATCGTGGATTGCGCGCGGTCCGTCAAGCGACACGATCAGATCATCAACACTTGCCACAATCTGTCGAGCGTGTTGTCTCAGAAGTAGCCCTGTACTGAGGACCGTCACCCGAATGCCCTCGGAACGCAGCAACTGAGTAAGTCGGAAGAGGTCCGAATGCATGAGTGGTTCACCGCCTGAAAGCACGACCCACTTCACCCGGAGTTGCCGAATCTCTTCAAGATGGCGCTGTAGGTTGTCGAATGAAAGTTCCTCCGCCGAGCGATCTTTCCAGATGTCGCACATCACACACCGGCAGTTACAACTCTTGTGCGGGTACAAGATGAGAAGCGGCATGGTGGTCAGCTCGGCATTCATATGACGATCCGCCTCCCGGCAAGACAAATCGGCTCCCGCAGAAACTGTTTCGTCCGCTCGACCATCCCAGGCACGTTTCCCCGCAGAAGCCATTTGCCGCGGCCTTCTATCTCGATCGCTTGAAACTCCTCTAACTCGTTCATCCGCAGCTCCCGGGCCGCGTCCAAGGAGACCAGCATCAGTCGCCCCTTCAGAAACACGAGTTCAGGACGCGCTCCGAGTAACCGCGATGGAACGTTCTCGTCCTTAGCTCGAACGACCAGGAGGTCCGCCACTCCTCCGTCCTGAATCTTTCCTTCACCAGCTTCGAGATGCAAAATCCGTGCCGCTTCGCTTGTCACCATCGCGTAGAGACGATGGGCGCTGACATGATTGCTCGCGACCGACAGTTCGTCAATAAGATCACCTTCCGCGGTGAGTGCTGAATCAGATCCGAGAGCGATGGGAATATCACACCGGAGGACTTCAGGCGAAAGAGTCTGGCCAAGGGTAAACAGATTCGAGCTCGGGCACCAGATTAGCGAGGCGCCGCGGCTTCTCAGTAGATCAAGATCTTGAGGCCTCAGGGCAACACCGTGCACCAGCACGGTGAACGAACGAAGCAACTTCTCCTCATCGAGTTGATAAAGCTCGCGGGCCGAAGCAACATCGGTTCCTTCGCCCGCATGAATGATGAATGGAGCGCCCGACGGTGTTCGCCGGAAACAGCGCGCAACATCGGGACAGAACGATAACGAATGCGCCCAGCCAAAGCGCCGGAGCACGCGGACGGGGAAGGATCGACCGAAGACCGACGGTTCGTAAGGATTATGGTGGGCAACCGAAGTAACGCCACTAAGCAGGTTCTTCACACCGCCCCACCAGAGTCGAATAGGCTTCGGCAGCTTTAGCTGGCTCGCCAGGGGCTCTTGCGAGGGCTTGAAGATGTCCTCTGCCCAAGCCCTGGCGTTTGGATACGGACCTCGCCCAAGCCGCGGAAAGAGGTTGAATTCCAGGTGATCGTGAGCATTCACGAGACCAGGCAGAATCATAAACCCGCTAAGGTTCAGCTTCGGCGCGCTCTCAGTTCGGGCTCGCGGAGTGAACGCGATTCGCCCGTAGCGAACGATGATGTCGGTACGAGATGAAACGTGAGCGCTCATAGCAACTCTCGCACCCGCGAGCGTCATATCTTTCTGCAGACAATCACGCGCACAGCGGGCGTTCCCGTCACCTTCGAATAAAGGTGTTCCTTTCCGGCAACGGTGAACATGGGCCTTTCAGGGTCCGAAAAACTCGCATCTTGTTGCGTGACAATCTGAAGACCAGCGGTCGCGCAAGCCGATTGCAACTCTCCCTCAGATCGCCGCTGATAGGCGATCTCGTAAGTGTGGTTTCCCGCCCGGAAAGAACGGTTCCAACCGCTGGCCGCCGCCATCGGGTGAAGATCACTAACGACAATCCGGCCACTGCGCTTTGTAATTCGTGCAATTTCGCTCAGGGATTGATGCGCATCCGGAAAGTAACTGAGCGCAAATGAGCACACCGTCAGGTCCGCGCTGTCGTCAGCAAAAGGCAAGCGAGATGCTTCCGCGAGCACAACCCTTGCACTCAGTCCGGGTTTCCTTCGCGCTTCGTTCAACATCTCTGGCGAGGAATCAACCCCGAAGGTCAACGCGCCCCGCTCGCCATAACGCAGCATCGAGCGTCCCGTTCCGCAGCCGACGTCGATCACTGTCCGCCCGCCCAGCTCGGGAATAAGATCACGAGTAATTCGTTGTTCCAGCGCCAGCAGGGGATTTGGCCCTTGATCATAGAGCGGCGCCCAAAGCTTGTACCCGGCCGAACTGGACAAAACCACCTAAAGGCTCTCCAGCTTTGGTTTGCGCAGCGCAACAAACTTGTGTGCGAGTTGCAGCTCGTAAGGCCAATCGTAAAATCCCAACGCGTATCGCCAGCTGCTTAGTGCCATCAGTACGCTTCGGCCCCACCGGGGTAAGTGGACGTCCTGGATCGTTGGCCAGCGAGAGCCGATCACAAGCTCGAAGTTGTCGATTTTGTTCTTGATCCTCTTCGGCAGCCATGCGAGGTGAGGATCGTATCGGACGGAGAAATTAAACCAGCGCTCCGTCGCCCATTCTTCGGGTGTACTGGGAAACTGGATCTTCGCGTCGATGTTTCCGTACATTCCGTCTGGATGCGGCGTCGGAATATAATGCTGAACAATAATCTCCGCGTCCGGATTGATCTTCTTAATGCGCCGGATGAAGCGGATGGTCTCGGTCGTATCCTCTTCGGGGTTCTCGGGGTTTCCAACCACAAACGAGAATTCCGGAACGATGCCGTAGTCGCGTATCTTGCCGGCAAGCTCCAGTGTCTGGTCGGTCGAGATCCGCTTGTTCATCTGCTTCAGCACCTTGTCCGACCCGGACTCGGCGCCGAAGAAGATCATCTTTGACCCAGCCTTCTGGAGCAGCCGGAATGTATCGGCGGAGTACCTTAGGACTGCGTCAATCCTTCCTTCGGACCACCAGTTCAAACGGAGCGGAATCAACCTTTCCGCCAGGTCCACCGTATGCGATTCGTTCAGAAAAAAGTTATTGTCGTAGAACTGAACGGCATCGATCCGGTACCGATCCTGCAGGAACTTCAATACGGAAGCCGTTCGCTCGGGGTCTTCCGTGCGTTGCCGGCCCTTGTAAATGGGAACAACCCCGCAGAATGTGCACCGATATGGGCATCCGATACTCGCCTGGTGAACTGCGGTACGCCGCCCCAGAAATGTCGGGCGAATGTAGTCTTCCGCGTTGCGCAATTGCTGATAAGGCAACAGGGGAAGGTCATTGGGAGAGACCAGAGGTCGCTCGGCATTATGAACGTGCAGACCGAAATCGTCCTTGAACGAGATGCCCCGAATTCCCGCCAGCTTTCCTCCCTGTTTGATCGCGCGCACTAGTTCGAGAAACGTTTCTTCTCC
>JBJMGJ010000259.1:0-9440 GCA_045807965.1 Bryobacteraceae bacterium
ACACCAGGTGATACTTGATGTCGCACACCGCGTGCCCGCTATGTCGATACTCACCCATCCCCTCATTCTCGTAGTGAATCGCTCAAAGCTGACCGCCTAAAGGCGGTGGGTTTAAACCGGGCGATGGAAACTAAACCGAAGTATACGTGTCGTCAAGGGATATTTACCAGCAAAAAGTTTACCCGACGGCCCCAAACCCGATAAGCTCAAGTCAGCACTATCTAGCTAGCGCATGAATTCGGTTTCGGAAGTGACTCAGCCAACTGGTTCGGCCAAGCGTCGCAGAGGTGTCTGGGCGTGGATTGGACTTTCGTCCTTAATCGCCTTTGTCACTTTCCTGATCGTTGCCGAGATCATGATCGAACGTGCCGGTCCCATCCTGAAAGGCCGCGTCATCGAGACTCTGAGCACGCGATTCAACAGCCGAGTTGAGCTCGAACAATTCAATGTTTCGGTTTTGCGGGGTTTAGAAATTTCGGGAGATCAGCTGAGGATCTTCCCGCCTGATGCTGTGGTAGCCGCCGGCGCGAAAGAACCCCTGATTGCTATCGATCATTTCTCGTTTCATTCCGGCATACTCGGTCTGATCTTTAAGCCGACCCATGTGCGGGCGGTGTACGTCAGGGGTTTGCACATCTCGATCCCTCCGCGCGAGGTACGTCAGAAGAACGCAGGCAATGAGAGCCGAAAAGGAAAAATCAAGATCCTCGTTAACAAGATTGTCTGCGAAGATTCGCGGCTGACCATAGAAACGATCCGGCCGGATAAGGATCCGAAGGAGTTCACGCTCAAGCATATCGAGCTGCATGATGTTGGCCCGAATGCGCCCTGGAGTTATGAAGCTATCCTGACGAACGCTGTTCCCACGGGAGAAATTCAAGCCAAAGGTTTCTTCGGACCGTGGAATACGGATATGCCCGGGGACTCGTCCGTGAGCGGACATTACACGTTCGATCACGCCGATCTGAACACCATCAAAGGAATTGGCGGAATTCTTTCGTCCGTCGGCGACTTCAAAGGCCAGCTGAACAAAATCGAAGTGGACGGAACGGCCGAGACTCCCGAGTTCTCACTGGACACTTCGAACCATCCGGTTCCCCTACATACCGAGTTTCACGCGATCGTTGATGGAACGAGTGGTGACACTTACTTGCAGCCCGTCAAGGCAAAGCTGGGAGAGTCACGGTTTACGACCAACGGCGCCGTGGTCAATGTCAAAGGGAAGGGCCACACGATCGATCTCGACGTGGATATCCCGGCCGGACAGCTGCGCGACTTCCTTCAATTGGCTGTGAAAACTGAGCCTCCAGTGATGACCGCGGTCATCGCCACGAAAACGAAGTTGCATATCCGTCCAGGCAAAGAGAGCGTCACCAAGAGATTAAGCTTTACCGGCGCCTTTGCCCTGCGAAAGATTCGCTTTACGAACCCCAAAGTCCAGGACAAAGTGGACATGCTCAGCTTGCGGGCACGAGGAGATCCGAAGGAGGCAAAAACCGGAGCGAAAGACGTCGATTCACAGATGAAGGGGTCATTCGTGATGGATCGGAGTATTATCCGCTTCAGAAGCCTGGACTATACTCTGCCCGGGGCCCGGATCGACTTGGCTGGTATCTACTCAATGGACGGCCAGCAGTTCAACTTTACCGGCACGGTCTTCACGAAAGCAACTCTCCCCCATATGGTTGCGTCCCGCTGGAAATCCCTTCTTCTCCGGCCGATATCGCCGTTCTTTAAAGGACCTAATGGCGGCGCTGAGATCCCGGTGAAGATCAGCGGAACCAAATCAGCGCCGAAATTCGGTCTCGATCTGTTTCGGAAGGACTCCGAGGGTCCTAACAGCAAGCCTCGCCCGCGCTAAGCGTTTGAGGCTCGGGAACCGTAGAGATTTGTATCGATAAAGCCGTTCCGAAATTTCCCGGCCGGATCGTAGGTCTTCAGCAGATCCTTGAAGCTGTTGAGTTTGACGTATTGAGACTGCAACCGTGGCGGCTCCATGGTGAAGAGCTTTGCCCAATGTGGGCGAGCGTCGAAGGGCTTCAGCTTCTCTTCAATTTGAGGCAAAATGGCTTTCA
Source organism: Bryobacteraceae bacterium (assembly GCA_045807965.1). Taxonomy (GTDB): domain Bacteria; phylum Acidobacteriota; class Terriglobia; order Bryobacterales; family Bryobacteraceae; genus Bog-105. The sequence continues at coordinate 2,076 of JBJMGJ010000259.1, forward strand.
CAGCCTGCCATTCCGGCTTCCACGTGAAATGAATGGCGAACGACGGACGCCGGTAGGCCATACTCATCCAAAGGTCGTCGGCCTCAATGGTTCGGAACTCGGTGATGAACAAGTGAGGTGTGACCTTATCCCTCAGTTGCTCCACCGCCAGAATGGCTTGGTATGCCTTCTCGCGCGGGACGAAGTATTCGGACTGCAATTCGGCGCCGCTGCTCGGCGTAAAGTTCATGCGGAAGTGGGGCAGGCGCTCATACCAGGGTCCCGGAATTCCCATCTGCTCGGTACAGTTCTCCGCCGAGTGGCCCGCGAGAGGGTGAAGTTTGTGCGTGGCCATTTTCGCTCCGTAGAAGTCCGGCTTCATTTCGGGCGTCTTTCCATTTTCAATCCGGCGCTTGATCCAGGCCTGGGTGGCGCGATGATTTTGCCAGTCGGTGAAGAGACTGACACTGTAGCCGCTTGCAAAGATCTCGGCCAGGTGGTTCTCCAGCTGGCTAAATGGCAGATTCTCGTAGACCACTTGGCTCACATCGAAGGTCGGGATGACATCCAGCGTGATCTTCGAAACGACCCCGAGGGCCCCGAGCGCGACAACCGCCCCATGAAAGCGATCACCGTCGTGTTGGCGGGACAAGTTCACAATGTCGCCGTTGGCTGTCACAATCTCCAGTCCGGAAACCGCTGTGGAGAGGTTGCCATTCTTGCTGCCGGAACCGTGTGTTGCCGTCGCGCAAGCGCCAACAACTGTCACGTGGGGAAGAGACGCGAGATTATGGACGGCAAAGCCGTTGTTTTGAAGGTATGGCGCCAATCTTCCATAGCGCACACCTGCTCCGACCGTCACCGTATGGGCCTTTTTGTCGATGCTCATCGACTCGAGGTTCTCGAGGGAAACCTGGGCAAACTTGCTGTCCGCAATCGGGTTGAACGAGTGGCGCGCGCCAAGAGCTCGAAGCTTGTCGCATTTCTTGACTACCTGCTGCAAATCCTCGACCGTTTTGGGCTTCTCGAGGTGATCGGTGCTGTAGGTGTAATTGCCCGCCCAATTTGTGCGGACTTCCTTCTTGCCGTCCGCCTCCGTCAGACCGGAAAAAAGACTACCCGCCAAAAGAGCACCCGAGCTCTTTAAGAAGCTTCTCTTGTTCATTGCCAATCAGTTTATCCCTCGTTCCGATCCAGTCGTGCCCCATTGAAAGTGTTAACCTAATGCCCGTGCAGCGCTTGCTCGATGCCCTCCGCGACGAACGCTCCGCTGTCACGCTCGACGTTGCCGCTCTTGAGATGGCCAGCATTGAGTTTCCCGGGCTTGACGTGGAAGCATCTTTGCAGCGGCTGGATAGTCTGGCGCAACAGATTAATTCTCAGCTGACTGCGAATGCTACCGGTCTCGACTTTATCAAAGCGGCGAACGAGTTGCTCTTTGAGGTCATGCAGTTTCGCGGGAACGAAAACGAATACTATGACCCGCGAAACAGCTGTCTGAATTCCGTGCTGATCCGCCGGCTCGGCATTCCGATTACCCTTTCGGTGGTCTATATTGAAATCGCGCGCCGCCTCGGACGTTCGGTCTATGGCGTGGGTCTTCCGGGCCACTTCATCGTTGCCTACGAGGATCGGGAATCGCGGTATTGGATTGATCCTTTCCACGGAGGGCGAATCCTGACCTTCGCGGATTGCTCGGCGTTAGCCAAGGAAACCGCCAACGTCGACCTGCGTGCCAATCCCGCCGTGCTGTCGGCGGTTAATAAAAGGCAGATTCTTGTTCGAATGTTGAGCAATCTCAAGGCGATCTATCTTCGTGGCGAAAACTTCGATAAGGCCCGGGAGGTGTTGACTCTCTTGATCGAAGCTACGCCCGACTACGCGGAAGAGTACCGCCAGCGCGGTCTCGTTCATATGCGGCTCGGAAACCATCGAGCTGCCAAGGAAGATCTGGATACGTACCTTCGCCTGGAGCCCAACGCGCCCGAGCGGGAAGAGGTAAAGAAACAGTTAATCCTGATCGAGCGCTGGAAAGCCGGCATGAACTAAGCGGCCGATTTAGCTCGCCTTACTCAACTCTGCTACTTTCGCGGCAATCACTCGCAGATCCTTTACGAATAGTTCGTATTCGATCTCCGAGCGATCTTGCGCCCGGAGTATGGCGGAGGGGTGAATGGTAGCGACGATTTCTTTCGCCCAACGATGCGGAAAGAACTTGCCGCGATCGGCGGTGACACGAAAGTCGCGGCCCATCAGTGACTGCGCCGCCGTTGCGCCGAGACAGACCAGCAGTTCTGGCTCGATCGCCGCCAGTTCCGCTTCCAGCCAGGGACGGCACGCTGAAATCTCAATGCCGGTCGGTTTGGCATGGATCCGACGCTTGCCTCGTTCGATGAACTTGAAGTGCTTGACGGCATTTGTGACGTAGATCTTCTCGCGATCCAGCCCGCTCTCGTGCATGGCTTTGCTCAGCAGGCGCCCCGCGGGACCGATGAATGGATGCCCTTTCACGTCCTCCTCGTCGCCCGGTTGCTCGCCCACCATGACCACTTTGGCGTCACTCGGGCCTTCGCCAAAAACGACCTGCGTTGCGTGCTGATACAGGTCGCAGCCTCGGCAGCCAGGCGCGGCCTCCCGCAGCTCCCGAAGAGCGTGCGTCAGAGGGATAAACGGCGCCGCCGAACTGGTTTGACTTCTCGCCATCTCAGTAACTCTCCCTTCTGCTTTTGCCAGAAGACTCGGTATGATCTGCGCTTCCGGCAGAGTTGCCCAATGCCGGACCGGCATCTCCGCTTTCATCGCCTTTACCTTGACGCGCGCCGGGTTGAAAACAGAGGCATAGTAATCGCGCCATAGGTCCTCGAGCGTGTCTTCCCCCGGCGTCTCGGATCTCGGAACGCCAGGCCCAAAAGTAACGGTATCGAGATCCCAATGCGCACCGCGGTCTGGCGTCAGGATGGACCATCGCATTGCGCCAAAGCGGTCCGCGAACCAGGGCGCGAGCGCCTCAACGATGTAGTGGTCTGGCTTATGCCAGGCGACGAACTGCTCGGGGTCCGAGCCCTCGACGCGACGGAAGCGGACAAACGCCTTCATCTTGTGCATATCGCGTCCGACGGCTTTCGCCATCAGATTCAGCTCACGCACATCGTCGTCGATGTCAATTTTCAAGAGGCTGCGCTCGCCGTGCGTGATGCGATACAGAACGCGATAGAGCAGACCCCACCGGCGTTCGTCCCGGTGCATCGCGACAGTCTTCGCCAGCTCCAGGAAGTCCCTGGGAACGGAAGAGGTCGGCTTTGCTAAACCGCTTGGGACAGGCTGGTCGAATAACCCGGCCGACCAGGTTACTTCGTCGGGCGGAACGTTAGCGGCAAGAAGTGCCCGGGCGGCTTCTCGCCAGCTCCCAAAATCGCTGACCGGCACAGACCTCATAGCTCGCCCGATCGGGCCGATTCCGCAGCGTCAAACAAACCCAATTGCTCCGTCCGTGGAACAAAGCTGCCGGGAAGCTTCGGGCTATCGATGGTGTGAACCGCACGGTTGTGATCGGAGGTAACGACGAAGTACTGCGCCTTCTTCACGGAAATCTTCAGCTTGGCCAAGTCCGCCAGGCTCAGAGCGCGATAGCGTCGGATTTTCAGGATGCGCCCCACGTTCCGAACGCCGAATCCCGGCACTCGCAGAAGTGCTGCTTTCCCGGCCTTGTTCACATCAACAGGAAAAAACTCCCGGTGGCGAAGCGCCCACGTAAGCTTTGGATCTTTGTCCAAAGCGAGGTTTCGATCTTCAGGCGTGGTCAGTTCGTCAGCGCTAAAACCGTAAAAACGCATCAGCCAATCGGCCTGATAGAGCCTGTGCTCGCGAACGAGCGGGATCTTCTTCAAGGGCAGGGAAGGGTCCGCATGCGGAATCGGGCTGAACGCGGAGTAATAGGCCCGTCGCAAGCCGTACTCCTTATACAAATTCGCGGACTTGTCGAGCAGGACAGCGTCGGGCGCATTGGTCGCGCCAACAATGAATTGGGTGCTTTGCCCCGCTGGAGCAAATCGCGGTTTCTTACCCGCACGGGTTGTCTTATCTTTCGCTTCCAAGATGCCGTGGGCAATCTGGCGCATGGAGGCCTCAATTTCGCGATGCGTTTTTGCCGGCGCCAGTTGAGCCAGATCGCTGTCACGCGCCAATTCGACATTGGCGCTCAGCCGGTCGGCCCAGCTTCCCGCCTCTCGCATCAGTTCCTCGGAAGCGCCGGGAACCGCTTTCAGGTGAATATAGCCGCCAAACCCGTGGTCGATCCGTAGCAGTTTGGCCACGCGCACCAGTTGCTCCATCGTGTAATCCGGGCTTTGAATGATCCCGGAGCTTAAGAACAATCCTTCGATGTAGTTGCGCTTGTAGAACTCTATGGTGAGAAACGTGACCTCTTCGGGCGTGAAGCGAGCCCGTTTTGTGTCGCTCGAGATGCGGTTGACGCAGTAACTGCAATCGTAAATACAGTAATTCGTCAGAAGCAGCTTCAAAAGAGAGACACAGCGGCCGTCGGGAGTATAGCTGTGACAAATGCCCATGCCTTCGGTATTCCCGATACCACCCTGCACACGGGCGCGTTTTGAGCCGCTGCTCGCGCAGGACGCGTCGTACTTCGCCGCATCGGCCAAAATACGCAGCTTTTCTCTGATCTCCACCTAAGGATTGGATGTACGGTTTAAGCCGGCGGTTTTAAAGGATTTAGGTCGAATTCTACCCGCGCACGATCTCGCGGCCCGGTTCTGCCGTTTGCCCGGCTTCTTCGAAATCCGTGTTGTCGTCGGACAGATCGTTGCCCATGTGGAAATCGCCGAAATCGCCAGCCGCATCGAAGGGCACCTCGAACGGTTTCGAAACAACCCTGGCATTCGAGGGGAGGCTCGGGATCAGGTTTTCGCTAACGGCGAAATGAACCAATTCCAGCGTGTTGCTGATCCGGCAATAGCTGACTTGGGACAGATCCGCCTTCCCCACCGTCGGAGCTATGTTTGCCAGCACTTCTCGATCGCTGTTGAAGTGGATGGGCGTACGAATGGCCGCGGGCGTGGACGCCGTTAGTGAATTGATAATCGTCGGTTTCCAATCGATACCGTTCAACATCCGCCCGTGAACGATATCGGCTAATCCGATACCGACGGCGCTGCCGTAACTCAGGTGGGTGACGCCTCGCACATAGATCCGATGAACGGTAGGCAGGTCCGGAAAGGGATTGTAGTGTGCCTGGACGTTACGGTTGATCACTTTGGTATCCATGCCGGCGCCGCTGATGTTCTTACCGATCTGATCCACGATCAGAATGTCGATCTCCGGAGCGGGGAGTTTCGCCATCCAGGATTTCACTTCCGCGAGAAGCGCTTCTTCCTGGGCAATAATCGCGTCGCGACCTTTCGAGAAGTCGATGGCAATCAAACCCGCTGTTTCGTGGTGAGCACCCTCCTGAATCGCCAGGCCGCCAAGGACTTTCCCGATTTCGACCACCTTCGATCCGGCGCTGCGAATGACCTGCTCCAGCCCTAGCTTGTAGGCGAACGTGTGATACTGGCGGGCTCCGGCGAATTTGCCGAGCCCGATTGCCATCATTTTGAACAGTCCGCTCTCGAGCGCACCCGAGAAGTCGGTATGCCACTTCACCCGGCCCACAAGGAAGATTCCGTCTGCCTCGAAGGCGTTCTTATCACAGAACGCCTCGATGCCTTCGGGAGTTTTGCCAAGCGAAACAACTTCGAGCGAACTTATGACCGGCACGCCGATCGTTGCTTCGTGGATCCCGTAGTGCGCCAGGACGTCGGCTTGTCCCTCTGCCGATGCGGCGCCATGGCTCCCCATTGCCGGAAAGACAAAAGGTCGCGCTCCCTGTTCCTTCCAGAACTGCACAACAGACTTCACAATCGTGGCGATATTCGAGATGCCACGGCTACCCACCCCGATGGCGATACGCGCACCCTTGGGAACGCGGGCGGCGATACCTGAGCCGGTTAACTCCTGACCGATCTTTTCGGGAATGTTCTGGATCGCGCGGTTTGGAAAGTGCTGTTCTGCAAGGACGAATCGGGGTAGATTCATCCTTTCAGCTTACTCCCGAATCGCTTGCAGCCCGACGTGGCTACGGGACGGGTGCTACTCGCTCCAGCTTTGTTCCAACAGGCTGGTGTATTCGCCGGACGCGTAAAGGTCGAACACAAAATCGTGCTCCCCCGCGCGTTCGAACGGAGTATCGCGCATCCGCATCTCGAACCAGTGGTCGAGGTGACGATGGTAGCGGCGCAAAAAATCCGCCGAAAAGTTCTCTGGTCCCGGAAACTCGCGGAAAATGGCGTGTAGGCCGATCGAGCGACGGAATAGCGCACAGAAATCAGCCACACCCCAAGACTCTAGCTTTGCCTTGACGTGTTGGGGAACATACTGGACGAGGAAGGCTCCAAACGTCTCGGGGCGAATGCGGCGGCCGGTAAATTGGCCGGAGAGGTGAACGCTCTCCGCGGATTGCTCCATCCACCGGTCCAGATCCTTGCCGATATAGAAAAGCATGCGCAGTTCGGCGTACCGGCCCCGCAGCAACTGCTCATCCAGTTCCTGGGAAGCGCCTTCCGCCTGCGGAAGAAAGCCCTGCAGAGCAAGACTCGCTCGTGAACTCGCCATTAAAACCGACGTATCCTCCGGCCCGGAAAAAGGATGCAAAATCAGTGGCGGTAGCCGAAATGCTTCTACACCAGAGAGATCTGTTTGGGGTTCCACCGTTGCCTTCACTTATTGCCGCCTAGCAGTTGATGTTTCGTGAAATTCAGTTTGTGTTTCACTCACCCTACGTATCGGCTGAAGGTTTGCTCAGCTTAACACGCTAAAACACCCGAAGTTGCTCATTTCGTACCAGTTTTCGCGCTCGGAGTCACCGTTACGGGGGAGGGCGATTTCACTGAGTCGGGTCCGGGTATTTCTCTGGGTCTGTTTAGTTCAAGCTGCACAATGGCATCGAGATTATTCCAAGGCACGGCCCCGCTGACCATCCTTCCATTGATGAAGAACGTAGGTGTCTGCTGAATGCCCAGTCCGGTACCTGCCTTGAGGCTGTCCTGCACTTCTGCCGCCGTGCTACGGGAATCGAGACAGCTCTAGACCTTGCCCGGATCGAGATTTTTGGTTCTGGCGAATTCCAGCGTCTTGTCGCGCAGGTTAGTTTCGTTTACCTCGCCCTGATGGTCAAAGATCCAGTCGTGGAAGGCCCAGAATACCTGGGGATTGCCGTCGCCGACGCAATGAGAGGCCTCCGCGGCTGCTGTTGCCCATTTGTGAATAGCCGCGATTGGGAAGTCCTGAAATATCACTCGAACGTCGTTTCCATACTTTTTCGGTAGATCCTCG